>DASRQK010000030.1:0-3357 GCA_035645875.1 Sphingobacteriaceae bacterium
TTAAAATCTTTGGTAAGCCCGAGCATGTCGTGGATAACCAAAACCTGTCCATCGCACAAGGGGCCCGCACCGATGCCGATGGTGGGAATCTGTAGGGAAGCGGTTACTTGGCCCGCTAAGACAGCTGGAATTTTTTCCATGACCAATGCAAAACACCCGCTTTCCTGCAAGAGAAATGCATCTTTCAATAAGGAGTCTGCTTCAGCATCTTCTTTGGCACGTACCCCGAAGGAACCGAATTGGTGAATGGATTGTGGGGTAAGTCCGAGGTGTCCCATGACTGGAATGCCCGCTTGAACCATCAATCGGATCGCCGGCACCACTGCAGCGCCGCCTTCTAATTTGACGGCATGGGCTCCAGTTTCTTTTAAAACACGAACCGCTGCTTTGAGGGCTTCATTGGGGTCACCTTGGTACGTTCCGAAAGGTAAATCTGTAATCACCATGGCTTGCTGGGTGGCCCGGACGACCGATGAGGAGAATAATATCATTTCATCCAAGGTAATCGGGACCGTTGTTTCGTAACCGGACATGACGTTCGAAGCTGAATCGCCGACTAAAATCATATCAATTCCCGCATCATCCAACACGCGTGCCATGGAGTAGTCGTACCCAGTCAGCATGGCTATTTTCTCGCCCTTTCCCTTCATTTCTCTAAAGGTTTGGGTGGTTTTTCTTTTGATTAGCTTGTTTACAGACATAACACAAACCTAAGATATTTTTTTTATATTCAGGATAGACAAGATGTATTAATATGTTCTTCTGTTGTATAACGGCTTGCTTCCGCCGATCGTATTGGAAAAAAATCTAAGGAATATGTGGGAATTTCTTTTGATACCGTGAAAAAATAATTAAATTCGTAAAAAAAATATTTAAACACTAAAGATGAATACGATAATTGTCCCAACCGATTTTTCAGAGAACGCCTTTGTCGCTGCTCAGTATGCGGCGTCACTGGCCCAAAAAAATGGCAGCAAGCTTTTGTTATACCACGTCTATATCGTGCTCTATTCGGGCTTTGAAGAAAAGGGTGTGAGTGTTCAACATGTGGAATGGGCGAATAATGAGGCGGCTAATTCGATGAAGACCCTATTGGAGACGATGCGCGCTCAGTATCCAGATGTGGAAATCGATGGTGAGTACACGCGCGGCTTTATGATCGATGCATTGAACGATAAATTAAAGTCCAATAAAGAGATCAACTTAGTGGTAATGGGTACCAAGGGGGTAACCAATTTGGGGGAAGCCATATTTGGAAGCACCACTTATGAAGTCCTGAAAAAAGCACCGATTCCCGTGCTGGTTATTCCGGGAGACACACCAGACTTTTCAATGGATCATGCGGGTTTCTTTAGTGATTACAATCCGCATGAGATTAAATTGCTTCAGCAAGCCATGGATCTGCTGAGCCCGGTAAAGAAATTTGATGTCATCCATTTAGTGAAAGATGCCAATAAGGATGAAAGTGCGAAGGGGAGCGATTGGAAAAACAATTTAGATGCTGCTTTTCCGGAAAAAACCATAGCCATTCATGTTGTTCCGGTTGAGAAAGTAGAATTAAAAGAAGTCGTGAGCATTGCGAAAGAACATAATTTGGATCTGTTAGTGTTCACTCGGCCGCATAAGCCCTTCTTTGAAAAACTTTTTGTAAAAAGCTTGACTAAAGCGGTCGCCAGTTACCCAGTCTTGCCTTCCTTGTTTTTAAAAGAGTAAGAGAAAAATACAGCACTGTCAGACGTAGATCAATTAAACGCTCCGAATGGAGCGTTTTTTGTTTGATTTATTGTTTTTCCAAACATCAATCGGTAAAATTGAAATAAATTATAAAAAATTATCTTATTTTTGCCAACTATTTAGCAGAGAATATAATTTATGATAAAGTATAATTTTGGGGCAGGGCCAAGCATTTTGCCTAAAGAGGTATTTGCGGAGGCTTCTGCTGCCGTTTTGAATTTTGAGAACAGTGGCCTATCCATTCTTGAGATTTCTCACCGTAGTACAGAATTTGAAGCGGTGATTGAAGAGGCGGAGCAGTTGGTCAGGGAATTGTTGAATGTACCACGCGGTTATTCTATCCTGTTTTTACAAGGTGGTGCCAGTGGTCAATTTGCCCAAGTGCCTTTGAATTTATTGCCTGAAGATGGTTTTGCAGCCTATTTAGATACGGGTGTTTGGGCAAGTAAGGCGATCAAGGAAGCTAAGCGCATCGGTGATGTTCGCGTGGTTGCTTCTTCCAGTGATCAAAATTACACCTACATACCTAAAGAGGTACAAGTTCCCGCAGAAGCTGCTTATTTCCACATTACGACAAATAATACCATTTACGGCACCGAAATTTTCGAGACGCCGAACTCGCCGGTTCCATTAGTGGCTGATATGTCATCCGATATTTTTAGTAAGGAAATCGATGTGTCCCAATATGGATTGATTTATGCAGGTGCACAAAAAAATTTAGGCCCAGCAGGCATGGTGTTGGTCATTGTTAAAGACGACCTTTTGGGGCAAAGCGGCAGAAAATTGCCTGCGTTCCACGATTATCAATCCCATGTGAACGCGAAATCAATGTTTCATACGCCACCGACTTTTGCCGTATATGTAGCGATGTTGACCCTGCGCTGGTTGAAAAAACTCGGTGGTGTAAAGGTGATGGAGCAGGAAAATGTAGTTAAAGCCAGGCTGTTATACGAGGAAATCGATCGCAATTCCTTGTTTACGGCGGCGGCACAAGCAGCAGATCGCTCACGGATGAACGTGGTTTTTGTGGCCAAAAGTCCTGAGGTGGAAGCAGCCTTTCTTTCTTATGCCCAAGCCAGAAATTTAATCGGTTTGAAAGGACATCGGAGTGTGGGGGGCTTTAGGGCTTCTATTTACAATGCGATGCAGATCCAGGGCGTCAATGCATTGGTGGATGTGATGCAGGAATTTGAAGATCAATATAAATAAAAAACATGAAGATATTAGCCAATGACGGGATTGATCCAGTCGGCAAAAACATTTTGGAACAGGCCGGATTTGTCGTAGATACTGAGCATATTAAGGCGGATGACCTTTTCAATCGCTTGAATGAATACGACGCCATTACGGTGCGTAGTGCGACACAACTACCTATGGAGCTCATCGATGCAGCACCCAACATAAAACTGATCGGTAGAGGAGGGGTCGGAATGGATAATATTGATGTGGCCTATGCGCGTGCCAAAGGCATTAAAGTCGTGAATACGCCAGCAGCCTCTTCTCTGTCCGTGGCTGAGTTAGTATTTTCTCACCTTTTTAGTGGAGTTCGCTTTCTGCATGATGCGCAACGCAAAATGCCTGCGGAAGGCGCAAATTCTTTTGCTAAACTAAAAAAAGCTTACT
>DASRQK010000031.1:0-5178 GCA_035645875.1 Sphingobacteriaceae bacterium
CCCGAATCGGCGGAAATGCGGTCACTACATCCAAGCCCCTTTTCGTCAATACATTATAACAAACGGAATTCGATAAGGCGATCGTAGGCATGTAAAACAGGGAATGCAAGAGCATGAACCCGTAAAAAGTGGGGTAATCCTGCACATTGGCCACACCCAGTAAAGCCAATGCTCCGATCACATGTGCCAGGCCCAAAACCCGCTCGGCATTGATCCAACGATCGGCGATGATCCCGAGTACTTCCGGCATAAAGACCGATGCAATTCCCATGGTGGCATACACGGACCCGATTTGTAGACCGCTAAATCCTAATGTGCCACCCATATATCCCCCTAAGGAGATTAACCAAGAGCCCCAAACAAAAAATTGTAGAAAGCTCAGAACGATTAGTCTGATTTTTGTCGACTTCATGCGCGAAGTTTAGCGTTGATTGATGTTTTTAGGGCGATTTTCTCTTCGCGATTTCGTCCCGTATTCTTGCGGCTTTCTCGTAGGACTCCTCCTCGATCGCCCTTAATAGTTTTTCTTCTAATTGTGCATCTGTCAGTTCAGCGAAGGGCGTCGGCGTCGTGGAAGGCGTAACTTCTGCCCCGATATCGGCCTTGTCCAAATGTTCCAAAAACGAAAAATCTCCCTCTACACTAATGACTCCGGATGTGGACAACAGGAATTCATAGGTGTAAATCGGTGCCCCAAATCGGACCGCCAAAGCAATCGCATCGGAGGTCCGTGCATCGATTTCATTCACCTTTCCTTCACTGCTACAAATCAGTTTGGCGAAGAAAATACCATTGACCAAATTATAAATGATGACCTCCTCTAATTTGATGTGAAAAACATCCGAAAAGGTTTTAAAAAGATCATGGGTCAATGGACGGCTGGGTGTCATTTTTTCTATTTCCAACGCGATCGCCTGCGCTTCAAACGCACCGATAATCACAGGCAGTCTTCGCTTTCCGTGTGACTCGCCCAATACCAGCGCATAAGCACCCGTCTGCGTTTGACTGTGTGAAAGTCCAATGATCTCCAGTTCTATTTTCTTCATTCTGATTGATTAATTCCCCTGATGTTTCTTGATCGCCTCGGTTAAACGGGGCACAATCTCAAAAGCATCGCCAACAATTCCATAATCCGCTACCTTAAAGAAAGGCGCTTCGGGGTCTTTATTGATCACCACGATGGTTTTTGATGAACTCACCCCAGCCAAATGCTGAATGGCGCCGGAAATGCCAATGGCAATATACAAATTTGGGCTGACTGCAATGCCGGTTTGACCCACATGTTCTTCGTGAGGTCTCCATCCCGCATCTGAAACCGGCTTGGAGCATGCGGTCGCAGCACCTAAAACAGTGGCCAATTCCTCGATCATCCCCCAATTTTCAGGGCCTTTCAACCCGCGTCCGGCAGAAACGACAATCTCCGCATCCGGTAGGGACACCTTATCGGTCGCGCGAACGATTTCATTGATCATAGTGGAAAAATCCTGATCCGCCAGGGTGGGTGAAAATGGTTCAATGCTCGCGCTGCCACCGGTTTCTTTCACTTCGAATGAATTCGGATTTAAAGCGATGACTTTTTTATCGGACACCAATTCGGTGACGGCAAACGCTTTTCCAGAGAAAGCAGTCTTCTTAACTTTTAAGTTGTTCCCATCCAGGGAGGGGAGTTCCACTGCACCATCCGCTAAACCAGCCTCTAATTTGGCCGCGACACGCGGAGCCAAGCCTTTTCCACTAAAGGAATTGGATAGCACCACCACATCTGCATCTTGTTCCTGAGCTGCAGCTGCGATGACCGATGCGTACGCTTGGTTAATGAATTGTTTCAATTTATCGTTGGATACGTGGAGTACTTTGCTGGCGCCGTAGTTGCCCAACTTTTGTAATTCAGACTCTTCCACATCCCCGATCGACACTGCCGTCAATTCCGTTCCTTTCAGCTCGGCAATGGCCTTGGCATAGGAAACCACTTCAAAAACTGATTTCTTAAACTGATTTGCTGTATTTTCTACATATACTAATACTGACATGTTTTCTGTTCTTTAAAATGATTGACTGGATTAAATGACCCGGGATTTATTGTGCAATAGATTCACTAACTCCTCCTCATTGCCCGCATCAACCAATGTGACCGCGCCCCTCGGTGCCGGTGTCTCATATTGAACAATCCGAGAAAGTTCATCAACCTCCACGGCTTCAACCACCGCCAAAGGCTTTGTGCGCGCACTCATGATACCACGCATATTCGGAATACGCGCTTCCGCTACCCCTTCACCCGTACCGATAACAGCTGGTAAAGGCAGGGTCAATACTTCTTTTCCACCCTCAATTTCGCGCTCCACCTGTACCTGATCGTTCTGCCATTCTACACGTTTGGCCGAAGCCACAGCAGGCAGATCCATTAATTCACCGATATAAGAAGCGACTTGGGAACCATTGTAATCAATGGATTCCTTTCCCGTTAGAATTAAGTCAAACTGATTTTCTTTCGCATATTGAGCGATTTGATTCGCGACAAACCAAGCATCCCTTGCTGGTGCATTGATCCGTACCGCATCATCTGCGCCGGTGGCCAGTGCTTTACGAATAGTCGCATCGGCCGCTGACTCACCCACATGGATGACCGTTACCGTACCGTTACCACCTTCCGCCAAACCTATGGCTTTAGACAGTGCAATCTCATCATACGGATTGATAATAAATTGAACACCAGCTGTATTGAATTCAGTATTATCATTGGTAAAACTGATTTTCGAGGTCGTGTCCGGCACGTTACTGATACAAACTAATATCTTCATGTGATTTTTTTATTGTTTTGTACAAACTTAAAATAAAATTTTGTTTTTCCCATAAGATTCCAGCATCCTGAGCTTTAATTTTATAAGTTTGCAATAAACAGGAAAGAAGTGAAATGAGCACCCGATTGGAACAATTACAAGCATTTTTGAAGGAAAGCCCGCAGGATCCATTTTTGCATTATGCGATCGCCACAGAATGGCTGAAACTCGGGAAAGTGGCGGATGCCTTAGCCGGATTCATACAATTAACCCAGGACTTTCCCGATTATGTGGGGACCTATTATCATTTGGCCCAACTTTACGAACGCTTAGGCCGGCCGGATGATGCCACGGCTACCTATGAAACCGGCATGGATATCGCCCGGAAAGTGGGTGACCGTCATGCACTTAGCGAGTTGCAACGCGCTTTGGCCAGCTTACGCGGAGAGCATGGAGATGAGGAATATGATGATTAGTCCCTATGCGTGCTGCATACACAGTTCCTTAACCTTTTCGACGACGTAATCCACCTCTTCGCGGGTATTGTATTTCGAAAAGGAAAAACGCACACAGGGCCTATTCGTATCGGCACCGATGGCGGTTAAGACATGTGATCCGATGTCAGATCCCGAACTGCAGGCACTTCCTCCAGATACGCAGATGCCTTCGATATCTAGGCTGAAGAGCATCATGTCCGAAAGTTCCGTGCAGGGAAATGAAACGTTTAAAACCGTATATAGACTGTTATTTGGATCGGTATCGCCCTGAATACGAACGTCAGCTATTTCATTTTTAAGCCGCTCAGTCATATAGCTTTTTAAATCTTCTATATGTTTTCTATGGGTATTCATATGGCTGTAGGCAAGTTCCAATGCTTTAGCCAGGCCGATGATCCCATACACATTTTCAGTTCCTCCACGCATATTGCGTTCCTGAGCGCCGCCATAGAGTAGGGGATTGATTTTGGTTTGATGGTTAACATATAAAAAGCCCACTCCCTTAGGACCATGGAATTTATGTGCTGCACCAGTCATAAAATCCACGGGAAGGGTTTGAAGGTCATGTACGAAATGTCCTACCGTCTGCACGGTGTCTGAATGAAAGAGCGCATGATGTTCCTTGCACAGGGTTCCTACCTTTTCGATGTCTGTCATCGTCCCAATTTCATTATTACCATGCATGAGGGAAACGAAGGAACGAGAATTATTTTTTAGGAGGTTTTCCAATTGGTCCAAATCCACATGTCCCTGCTCATCGACATCCAAGAGACTCAGGGTGATCCGGCCCTCTTTTTCCAAAGCTTCCAAGGTGTGCAACACGGCATGGTGCTCCAAGGGCGAACTAATCGCATGCTTGATATCGTGATCTTTAATGGATCGCACAATCGCCATATTATCTGCCTCCGTGCCGCCCGAAGTGAAAAATATTTCAGCTGGAGACGTGTTCAATAGGCTGGCTACTGTTTTACGGGCTTGCTCCACCAAAGTTTTGACTTGCCTACCTCGCGCATGAATAGAGGAGGGGTTTCCGAAATCATTTTCCATGGCTTCCACCATCACTGCCACGACCTCAGGATCCATGGGTGTGGTGGCCGCATTGTCAAAATATACCTGCATGCTTTGTAATTCTTCTAATTATAATTGAAAATCGAACAAATGTACGAGTTTAATCGGCTGTTCGCAATTTTTTTGGAATGAACCAGGTTATTGCTCCAATAAAGGCGATTCCCATAAACAGATAGGCCAATAAATCCCCGCTCCTCGTATAAAATGTCAGTTCTTCATTGAGATTAATCTCCTGAGCGGCCGAATACGGAACCCACCATTCGCTTTTTTGCACCACATCGCCTTTTTGATTGATGAAACCAGAGATTCCCGTATTCGCGGACCGGGCCACCCAGCGACGAGTCTCAATCGCCCGCAGTCGCGCGTAATCAAAATGTTGGTCCTTACCGGATGTATTGCCCCACCAACCATCATTGGTCACGATCGCGATGAATTGGGCCCCTTTCTGCACATATTCGGAAACATAATGCCCCCAGATCGATTCATAACACACCACCGGAGCCGTGCCAATTCCGCTTTGGCTGTATAATACGCTGGGTTCGTCCTGAGATCCATAGCCCCCCGTAGTGCCACCGAACGCGCTGAATAAGGGCTTCATAAAGCTAAGCGCGGCGCCGAAGGGCAGTTTTTCCACACCAGGGACCAATTTGGATTTGTGATAAAACTGCAGTTCCGGCGAATTTTCCACCAGCACCACCGCATTAAAATGATCGTAATAGACCCCATCCCATTCTCGGGCAGTAGGGGTCAATGGCTCTTGGTACATTCGATAGCTTTCGATTCCGGACACCAAACTCGCATTGCGATAGGGTGTTAAGAAATCCTGAATCGCATAA
>DASRQK010000032.1:0-3232 GCA_035645875.1 Sphingobacteriaceae bacterium
TATAAGCCACCGCATCACCCAACTGATTAAACGCATTGCCCACGACGATGACGCCCAAATTATGCTCCGGCATCATGTATGCAGCCGTATTGAAACCATCGGTTGCACCACCATGCGTCAGCACGCGCGCGCCTCGATAATCGAAAATATTCCACCCTAATCCATAAGTCATTTGACTTCCATAGGGATTTCCCGATGAAGACCGCACCACCTGTGGCCGATGAATCTCGGCCATTTGACGTGCACTGATCAGTCGCTGACCCTCAAAAACTCCGGGCTCGTCCAATTGGAGAATCATCCACTTCGCCACATCCGTCACCGAAGCATTGATCCCGCCAGCCGGACCGGCATTGTCCCAATTACGACGCGCAATAGCGACCACTTCTCCTTCAATATGCTGATGAGGCCAAGCCGCATTGGTCCCGGAAGTAATCGAAGTCACGCTGGTATTGCTATTCATGCCGATGGGATCGAAAATCCGCTGCTTTAAAAACTCATCCCAAGTCAATCCCGAAGCGTACTCGATCACTTGACCGGCCACCGAATACATCATATTACTGTACACATAGGAGCCCCGAAAACTGTCTTGAAAATCCATAAAACGCAGATTCCGGATCAATTCATCCCTACTTTTGCCACTCAAAAACTGCAAGCGGTTACCGATCATCCGTCCCAGGCCGACTTGATGGGTCAATGCATCCCGCACCGTCACTTGGCTGGTGATCCAGGGATCGCTCAGTTCAAACCAGGGGATCACGTCCACGATACGGGTGTCCCAACTGATTTTGCCCTCGTCGACCAGCATGCCGAGGGCGGCAGCGGTAATGTTTTTACTGACAGAAGCAATGCCGAACAGCGTGTGCTCATCTACGGGCTGACCCTCCCCTAATTTTTTCTCGCCAAAACCGCGTGCATACACGATTTGACCATCTTTAACCACCGCCACAGCCATGCCGGGGATGCCCCAATCCTTCATACTGGCCTGGATTCGAGCATCCAAATCTGCGAGAATCACTTCTTGGGCAGCGAGCGGTCGGAAAGACAGAATTAGTCCTAAAATAATCAGGAGAGACAGGGAAAACTTGGAAGAAAACGATTTCATGGTTTATTAAATTGGTAAAAAAACTAAAAAAAGAATACCTAAAATTATTCTAAACTATTTTGTACCGCTCAGCCATTGCGCATAAAATCACTGCAAGGCGATCGCGTAGAGCTTCATTTGCTTCACCATGGAGACCAAACCATTGGCCCGCGTGGGAGACAAATGCTCTTTCAATCCGATTTGATCGATAAAATACAAATCCGATGAAGCGATTTCCTGTGGCGTATGTCCAGACAACACCTTGACCATCAAGCTCACCAAACCTTTGGTAATGATCGCATCGCTATCCGCCGTAAAGAACACTTTTCCGTCCTTAAAATCTGCGTGCAACCAGACCTGGGATTGACAGCCTTTGATCAGGTACTCCTCTTTCTTGTATTGCTCATCGATCAGGGGCAATTCACGGCCCAATTGTATAATATATTCGTACTTGGACATCCAATCTTCAAAAAAAGCAAAATCGTTGATCAGTTCGTCCTGTATGTCGTTTATGGTCATTTTTAACTGTTTTAAAATATCTTCGTCTACCTCCGCAGTACGCTGCGTCTAACAGCAGCGCTTTTCCTACATCAACATCGCCCCGGCACGTTTTACACCCTCCACCAATGCATCAATTTCTGCGCGTGTATTATACATCCCAAAAGAAGCACGAACGGTGCCGGGTATACCCAATATATCCATAACTGGCTGCGTACAATGATGCCCGGTACGAACTGCAATCCCCAATTTATCCAAGATCACACCCACATCGTAGGGATGCACCTCGCCCAGAAGAAAAGAGATCACACCCGATTTCTGAGGAGCAGTACCGATGATTCTCAAACCCTCGATCTCCAATAAGCGTTGGGTCCCGTATTGTAACAAATCCTCCTCATGGGCCTCTATGCGGTCCAAACCGATGTCCTGAATGTAGTCCACGGCATTCCCCAGACAAATTCCAGCTTCAATGTTCGGAGTGCCCGCTTCAAATTTAAAGGGAAGATCATTAAAAGTGGTTTGTTCAAAAGTCACCTGTTTGATCATATCGCCACCGCCCTGATAGGGAGGCATGACGTCCAACCATTTTTCTTTCCCGTACAAAATACCCACTCCCGTAGGCCCATACATTTTATGACCAGAGAACACCAAAAAGTCCACATCCAACTCCTGCACATCGATCGCATGGTGCTGCACGACCTGCGCAGCGTCCAATAAGACCGGGATGTCACGTTGGTGAGCCAGTCGGATCATTTCCCGAACCGGATTGACCGTACCTAAGGAATTGGAGATATAAGTGATGGAAACCAAGCGGGTCTTCTCGTTTAAGAACAACGCATAGGCTTTCAGATCTAACACACCGTCTTCATCCATCGGTACGACCCGAAGAATGGCACCTCTTTCCTCGCAGAGTAATTGCCACGGAACAATATTGGAATGGTGCTCCATCTCCGAAATGAGAATCTCATCTCCGGGCTTCACATATTCCTTACCGAATGCGTGCGCCACTAAATTGATCCCTGCAGTAGTTCCGCTGGTAAAAATAACCTCGTGATCGTGTGCTGCTCCAATGAATTTTTGAATTTTCTTTCGAGACTCCTCGTAGGCTTCGGTAGCCGCCTGGCTGAGGTAATGTACTCCGCGATGAATATTACTATTTAAATCGGAATAATAGGAACTAATCGCATCGATGACCTGCCGGGGCTTTTGGGTCGACGCACCATTGTCCAAATAAATCAAGGGCTGTCCGTTAACTTCTCGATGCAGGATCGGGAAATCTTGACGGATGCGGTCGATGGGATAAAGTTGAGACATAATATGTTATTTTTAAGGGGTCCGCTGGATATTACTCCTCCGGGCTCTATCTTCACTTCGTTTCGCTAATGCCCGATCGGAGTAATATCCAGCGGACAGTTAAATCTAAAATTACGGTCTTGTATGACCGGCACTATCTTCACTTCGTTTCGCTAAGGCCCGATCGGACTACATCCGTGGGCTATACCGGTTTTATTAAACTATAAGGCCTCGGCAGCTATCGCTTCCGAGTTTGATGGCCTATATGGCCTATTAGACCTCTAACTCCTCTTTCAATAATACCCAGAGGGCCAATTCGGCCCTTAATACAATTAAATTCAAAAACTATAGTCAGTCCTG
>DASRQK010000033.1:0-5390 GCA_035645875.1 Sphingobacteriaceae bacterium
GATAAAAACAGTAACTGATCAAACCCATCAAGTAGCTTATACAAACGATCTTTATCCGACTGCTTGAAACTCCACAAAGGAATATGACAGGCCATAACCAACAGCTTACTTCGATCAGTGTGTTTCAGTATGTTTTCCAAAAACACCCACTGATCCTCCCGAAGTCCCGACACATAGTTTTGTGTGCCTTTGGGGGTGGGGTATAGCACATTGTCCAACACTATAAATTGCGTTCCACCATAATTATATGCAAAATTTGGAGGCCCCAAGAGCCTTTCAAATGTCTCATCACTTAAATGGTCTTCATCTACATCAAAATTGATGTCATGATTGCCCATTACATTGTACCATGGAACACCTATTTCACCAACAGCTTCTATATAGGGCGGAATCCCTTCAAGTCTATTACCTACAATATCACCCAATGTAATACCAAAAGCAACGTTTTCTACACCTATTAATTCAGAAACTATACCTTCTTTAAAATAGTAAATATCTTCTGGATGAGACATTTGAGGATCTCCAAACACAATAAATCTGAAGTCTTTACTTTCATCTTGAGGATACAATGGAAAATTCAGGGTTTTCGGTAGAGGACCGGTTGGTTTAACCCCCTCATATTCTTTGGTTTGAGAACCATTTGGCTTATGAATATAATAATTCCTGGAAATAAAATTAGCATCCATTTTTACTGCATAACCATTGGGTTTGATGACTGAAATAATCTGATCATCGCCCACAGTCAATTCATAGTATCCTTGTCGGTCCGTGAGCACCACATCCATACCATTAGTGACCCCTACGCCTTCGACACCCTGTTCACGTCTTTCCTTCGATCCATTGCCGTTATCATCCACAAAAACGAATCCGCTAATCTTATTTTGAGCATATAATTGAGTGCCAAATAAGAAAAGAATAATGATCAATCCAAAGCTTTTTCTAATAAAATCCATAGCTAACATATCTAAAATTTCTAAATCTTAACTTTTCGTGGTACCATGCGGTACAGAAAGAATGCACAAATTAACATGGTCAGGGCTGCCACCTGAAAAATTAGGCTTAGATTAATATTTCCATCTCTCAATACTCCAGCCATATAAATACCAATACCACCGATCACGCAAGAACATAAGTTCAGGATCCCATAACCTGTAGCCAAATAACGCTTGTCTGCAATCATGTCCAAGATAGGCATCATATTGGCATCCAAAAATGGCCTTACAAAGGCAAACAACGTAAACCCAAGAACGGTCACCCAAACAATCGGGGTATAACTTGCAATAAATATTCCAGGCACAGCAATTAGAAATCCAATTGCAGGCAATAATATCCGGGCATTCTTATTTTTCCGGTACCACCAATCCGCAATAGCTCCACCTGCAATAACACCTCCTAACATAGCCGGAAAGAAATAGGCGGTAGAGTAAATACCAGCCTCAGTTTGAGAAAGATTGAACTGTTCTTTATAATAGGTTGGCAGCCATCCGTTGATCATCCAGCTAATAGCACCAGACAACCCCCAAACGATCAACGCCAATTTAAACAAGCGATTCTTGAATAAGGCACGTACCCCAACTTTGAAACCAAAACTTTCTTCCTTATTATCTTTAGTCTCGATATTGGTCTGTTCTTTCTTTTCCGGCGTTTTATCTTTTATTAAAAACAATAAAATACCAGAGTAAACAATTCCAATTATACCAAAGACGGTAAAAGCATAATTCCATGAATGTGTTTCTGCAAGCCATGCACCTATAAAGCCCAAACTTTGACCCACATATACACCCCCAATGTGTAAACCGGTCGCTGTAGATTTTGTTTTACCGCTATGATAGTCAATAATCAATGCCAGAGCTGCCGGAATATAAAATGCCTCACTAATCCCCATCAAAGCACGGGTAAGCAAAAGTTGTTCGTAAGTGGTGGCCAATGAAGTCATCCAAGTCACCATAGACCAAACAAATAAACTGGCAATGATGACCTTGCTTCTACTAAACTTATCAGCCAAATAGCCCGCGAAAGGACTGGAAAAACCATATACCCATAGAAAAACAGAGGATAACAAACCAAATTGTCCATCTGTCATGGGAATAGCCTCCACAATACTGGTACGCATCGTGGTAATAATCATCCTGTCTAAATAATTTAGGGCACCAACGACACATAATAGGCCGACCAATAACCATGGGTAATATGACTTTTTATTTATCATGAGCTTTATTTAATTGCGAATTTATTAAGGATAGTACCAGATATGCTGCTGAGGCATGGAAGTCTGCATTATAATTAGGATTCTGCCGATCGCTCAACACATTAAATATATTCAGAATCTCCGATTCATCTTTTTCACTCGCTCGTTTTGCGAATGCGAGCATCACCTGGTTCGCCCCAGTCATATCATGGGCCGCATTTCTCAAGGTTCTGATCATTGCACTTCTAATTCCAGCTAATTTCTCCACATCTGCTTCAGGGCTATGCAAAACCCACAGTGTAGAAAACAGGCTAGCCTGAAGTTCGCTATCGTTTTGCGACTGCTGAGATATGGCGTCAAGCCTTTGCCATTGGGCAATGGATAAATAAGGTAAAGACCGTAAAATATAAGAGGAAACCAATAAATTGATATGCGTTGGATCTTGTTTGATTTGACTTTCCATCATAGAAAGCAGATAATCTTTGAGCAATTCTTGATCAATGCCCTCTTTGTAAAAGAGGTTCCACAATTGATATAGCTCAAATGGGGTGGCAGTTTTGTGGGAAATTTGATCCAGAGTAGTCCAATCCAGTACCGAATGCTGCAATTTAGCCAATGACTCGATAGCATGTAAACGATCAGTGTTGTTTTCATTCGCATAGACCTGGACAATTTTATTCACCCAAACAGCTCGCTCCTGAGCATTTAAGGCAGCTTGTGCCAATACTCGCCAAATCCCAATTCTATATTGAGGGATATCTCCAAAACGTTCATTCTCTTTCAAAAACTCTTCCCTGACTGCGGATACTGACTGATTCTCCCAAATCAAAAACTCGGCTGCATGTACTTTGATCCATCTTTCTTCATGGTACAATACAGAAATAAGATCTTCTTTTGCTTTCGTAAACATCTGTTTATTATTTGGATAATCCGTGAGGTCCGACAAGATTAAATAACCTTTCTCAATCAGTAAATCTCTCCACAGCTCATACCCACTCACATTCAAATGCACTCCGTCCCAAGTGTGATTTTCTTGAAGATAACCGGCTTCATCCAAAAAATGCGTGTGCATATCTATAAAAATACACCGATCAGTCACATTTGCAAATTTCTGCATATGTTGGTTAATCGACCTAATACGATCTTCATGACCGTAATGTCTGGTTAGTTTTCCGAACTTCGGGTTGGTGGGTAAAGCAGCGCTTGCATTAAAACGATCAACCAAAAACGGATAGATTTCGGGGCTTGAATCCGGAGTAAGTTGAGCCTTAGCCTGTAAAAAAGTTAAAGTGGTTAACAGCAAAAGGAACTCCCGAACCATCATAAAGATTCAAATTAATAGATTTATGAAGAATGTATTAACATGTTCAAAACCTTTATAGTTCCAACCGTTCCAGTGCGACAGGTGCATCATGCGGAATAGATTCATCTGAATTTTCGGGAGCATTTACCCGGATCACACGAACCGCACTTCCCTCCCCTTCTTCATAATAAGAAATTAATAAGGTCTGATCATCCAGTTCTACTGTTGCAGCATAGGCACCCCAAAACTCATCGATCAAATAAGGCCCTTGCCAGGTTTCTCCTTCATCAAATGAAATCCGGAATCCAGTATAACCTGTATTCGATTCGGCATCATTACGGAAGGCTCGGTAAGTCATCACAATCGCATCATTGGATAGCCGTAAAAAATGAGGAGCATGTCCTTGGAAACCGATATTTTCTACGGGAGACCAAGTCTTGCCACCATCTGTACTTTTGGAAAAATGCATCAAGTCATCATGCTTTATAGAACCTCTCAAAGCCGCAAAGATGCTCCCATCTTTCAAAGAAATAATATCAGTTTCGGCAGGCAAATAAAGTCCAGAACCCTGTCCTATGAAAACAGGTTTGCCCCAGGTTTCACCTTTATCTGTTGAATGAAAAACGGTACCCCATGCCTCCTCACCCCCTTGATGATAGGCTGGATAAACCCAGGTTCCATCTTCCAATTCACGCATTGGCGCAGAGCAAGCATGGACATAAGTGCCGACTGAAATTTGTTGTGCTTTTTCCTCCCAGGAATGACCATCATCATAGGAGCGTAAAAACCAAATACCACCACTCTTGCGTTCACGATGTTTCTGCTCATAATGTATTGGAGAATTGCCGGATCCTTCACGGTTAATAACATCACCAAACAAAGTGTTAAAGAAAGTCAACACTACCGTACCGTCTGACATCTGGCTAATATGTGGGTCCCGGTTATCGGCAACATCATCGTAGATTGTCACAGGGCTGCTCCAAGTTTTCCCATTATCCTTCGAACGAACCATACAGATTCTTCCTGCATCTGGATATGCTTCACTTGGATAAGTAACATGCCCATCACCTGCATAAAACACCACCAATATATCACCGTTTTCCAATCGAACTGCGTCAGTGAAGGCTTGATAATCTCCAGCATCTCCGCCTTTAGACACAATGGTATATAAATCTTGTTGATCCACCATAGTTGTGGATTGATCCTCTGAATTGGAACACGACCAAAGGCCTAATGCCATTAGTGAAACTGCCAGAAATAATCCCTTTCTTTTCATAATTCAATTTATTTTTTGTATATTAATTTATCACTAGTTTAAGGTTAGTAAATCACGAAACTATTGGCAGTCTGACCACCTCGCTTTGCCTGGAAAGTCTTCATCTTTCCAGGTTTCATCAGGAATATTATTCCAAAGGTCACGACCTTGAAAAATCTGAGCCGGATCATTTATTTTCCCCAAAGATTCGGGCATTTCTTGCAGTTTTGCGGGATTACCAAAAGCCAAAGTATTATCCGGCAGGTCTTTGGTTATAACAGACCCTGCACCCACAAAACAGTTTGTGCCGATGGAAACTCCAGGCAAAATAGTCACGCCGCCGCCAATCACGGAGTGGGGGCCAATATGAACTCCAGCAAGCCCGGGGACCCTCATAGGCAATTTTGCGTTCAAAATATTGACTCCGGGACCAATAAAAACCATATCATCAATCACTGTTTGACTGGGGATATATACCTGAGTCATAATTTTCACTCCTTTACCTATTTTTACATTCCCCTCCAACACACTGCCATGTAAAATAACCACACGATCACCCAAAATACTATTTGCACGTATTATTACATTATGACCTGCGGTAAAATGGCTTCCAATACGAGTATCTGCATAGATTACGGTGCCCG
>DASRQK010000034.1:0-2562 GCA_035645875.1 Sphingobacteriaceae bacterium
CAACCCCTTTCCGCCACTGTGCTGGAAGCGAGCAAAGCCTATTTCGAGGAGATTTTAAAATTGATCCACCCTTTTATGCCCTTCCTTAGCGAAGAATTATGGCATGATGAACTATTCGGAGAACGCGATGAAATGGATTGCTGTATTGTCGCGCCGTTTCCTGTGTCCCAAGCCTTCGATTCAGCGCGCTTAGACGGTTTTGAACTGTTTAAAAAGGTGGTTTCTGAGATTCGGAACCTGCGAAACAGCATGCAAATTTCCCCCAAAACAACGCTGGCGATGCACCTGAAATTGGACTTTAGGGCCGATTGGTTGGGTCAATATCGAGATGCATTGGAAAAAATGGGAAATGTCAAAGAGCTTCAAGAGGTGGCCACCAAACCCTCGGGAACCAGCAGCTTCCTGGTAGATAAGCATGAATTTTTCGTATTTACTGCCTCGGAAATCGATGTGGAAGCCGAAAAGGAAAAAATACAGAAGGATATCACCTACTTGCAGGGGTTTTTGAAATCGGTCGAGGCGAAACTGAGCAATGAACGATTTATGCAAAACGCGAAACCCGAGATCATCGCCAATGAGCAAAGCAAGAAGGCAGACGCCTTGACGAAATTGGATATTCTGGAGCAAAGATTAAAGGAACAAGGATGAAAGAAGAAGAAAACCAAGAAGATCAAAACCTGAGCAGTCAGACCATTTCCCTTTCGGGTCTGTATGAGAATTGGTTTTTGGACTATGCGTCCTACGTCATTCTGGACCGGGCCGTTCCGCATATCAATGACGGCTTTAAACCGGTTCAGCGCAGGATTCTCCATTCTTTAAAAGAAATGGATGATGGACGCTTTAATAAAGCTGCCAATGTGATCGGTAATACGATGAAATATCACCCGCATGGGGATGCTTCGATTGGGGATGCCATGGTTCAGATCGGCCAGAAAGACTTACTGATCGACTGCCAAGGTAACTGGGGCGACCCGGTGACTGGAGATGCCGCAGCAGCCCCACGGTACATAGAGGGACGCCTGTCCAAATTTGCATTGGAAGTCACGTTCAATCCAGACACCACTGAGTGGCAATTAAGTTACGATGGGCGGAATAAGGAACCGGTAACGCTACCTGTCAAATTCCCTTTATTATTAGCACAGGGCGCCGAAGGGATTGCGGTCGGACTGGCGACCAAGATTATGCCGCATAACTTTTTGGAGTTATTAGATGCGTCCATCGAGGCCTTAAAGGGTCACCGTCCAAACCTGATGCCGGATTTCCCAACGGGTGGCATGGCGGATTGTTCCGCGTATAATGAAGGGCAGCGCGGTGGTCGGGTACGCGTGCGGGCAAAAATCGAAGAACGAGATAAAAAAACGCTGGCCATTACTGAAATTCCATTTGGCACCACGACGGGCAGTTTGATTGACAGCATTGTTAGTGCGAACGAAAAGGGGAAGATAAAAATCAGGAAAATCGAAGATAATACCGCACAACATGTCGAGATTATCGTGCATTTGGCACCCAATATGTCGCCAGACGTGACCATTGATGCGCTTTATGCGTTTACCAATTGTGAAGTCTCCATTTCCCCGAATACCTGCGTGATCCAAGACGATCGTCCCGTATTTATGAGTGTTAACGACATCCTAGTCGAAAACACCAAACAAACGAAGGCCTTATTAAAAATGGAGCTAGAAATTAAGCTCCGTGAATTGCAGGAAAAGATTTTTTTCAGCAACCTTTTAAAAATCTTTATTCAAGAGGGCATGTATAAGCATCCCGATTATGAAGGTTCCTCCAATTTCGAAGAGGTGACTGCTGTCCTAACGGGTTTGTTCACACCATTTTTCGATCAATTCTACCGGGAAATAACGGCAGAAGATTACCGAAAGCTGATCGATAAACCCATGAGTAGCATTACCCGTTTTGACGTCAAAAAAGCGGATGATTTAATGGCATCCCTGGAAAAGGATATCAAGCAGGTGCGCCACCACTTGCGGCACCTCACCGATTATGCCATCGCTTGGTTTGAAAAAATAAAGGAGAAATACGGAAAAGGAAGGGAACGAAAGACAGAACTTCGATTGTTTGATCGCGTAGAAGCGGCGCAGGTAGCCTTGGCGAATGTAAAATTATATATCAACCGTGAAGAAGGTTTCGTCGGTACCGGAATGCGACGGGATGAATACATTGGAGACTGTTCGGATCTGGATGATGTCATCGTTTTCCGAGAGGATGGAAAATTCATTGTGACCAAAGTACAGGAGAAAGTATTCGTTGGGAAGGGGATCATTCATGCAGCCGTTTTTAAACGAAATGACGACCGTACGATTTACAATCTGATCTATCGCGATGGTGGCACCGGTGTAAGCTATGTGAAACGATTCGCGGTAGGCGGGATCACACGAGATCGGGAATACGACCTCACCAAAGGCGCGAAAAATTCCAAAGTCTTATACTTCACGGCCAACCCCAATGGGGAGGCTGAATTAATCCAAGTCAATCTCCGAGCACATTCCAAACTTCGCAAACTACAGTTCGATCTGGATTTTGCAGAAATTGCCATCAAAGGACGCG
>DASRQK010000035.1:0-6015 GCA_035645875.1 Sphingobacteriaceae bacterium
CGAGGGACGGATTTACATCGGCACGGGAGGCAGTCAGTCCCGACTATTGTTTTCCGATGATCAAGGCATTACTTGGCATCATCATTCTACACCCCTTACCCAAGGAAGCACCAGCACGGGTGTCTTCTCCATCGCATTCCAAAACAAGCTTCAAGGGGTGGCTGTCGGTGGAGATTTTCAGGACGATAAAAACGCGGATCGTGCCGTTTTCCTCACTTCCGATGGAGGGCAAAGCTGGAGCGCTCCACAGATCGGAACTCGTGGTTATCGTTCTTCGGTAGAATACATCGGTCCAGATACCCTGATCGCCTGTGGCACCTCGGGCGTAGATCTTTCCACCGATGGTGGCCAGACTTGGTCTGCCGTTAGTGAGGACAGCTACCACGTCGTACGTCGTGCTAAAAATGGTGATTGGGTGCTTTTGGCCGGTGCGCGCGGTCGCATCGCCTCTTTTGAGAAAGCATATTAGTAAAAACTTTCAGTAGTTATTATTACCTTTACCCTCCCATGGATTATTTAGTAGGATTGAACGAGGCCCAACGTGCTGCGGTGTTGCAAACAAAAGGGCCGGTGATGATAGTGGCCGGAGCTGGATCCGGCAAAACGCGGGTGATTACGTATCGGGTGGCTCACTTGATTAGGCAGGGGGTGGACCCCTTTCAGATACTGGTTTTGACCTTTACCAATAAGGCCGCCAAGGAGATGCGGGATCGGATATCAGCTGTGGTCGGCAATGAAGCTAAAAACATTTGGATGGGCACCTTCCACGCTGTTTTCGCCAAAATTCTCCGTGCGGAAGCCGCTTATTTGGGCTATCCTACGAACTTCACGATTTACGACACGGATGATAGTAAAAGTTTGGTCCGAACGATTCTGAAAGAATTACAATTGGACGATAAACTTTATAATGCTAATTACGTTTATAACCGGATTTCCTCCGCCAAGAATAACTTGGTCAGCGCACAGGAATATAGTCAAAATGAGCAAATCCAAGCAGATGATCATTCCCAGGGCCGGAAGATGATGGGGCAGATTTACCTTACGTATGCGCAACGTTGTTATAAGGCGGGAGCGATGGATTTCGATGATTTGCTATTTAATACGAATGTGCTCTTCAAGCAATTTCCAGAGGTGCTGCACAAGTATCAGCATAAGTTTAAATACTTGATGGTCGACGAGTATCAAGACACGAACTTTTCCCAGTATCTAATCGTTAAAAAACTCGCAGCCATCAATGAAAATATTTGTGTGGTGGGAGATGATGCCCAGAGTATCTACGCTTTCCGTGGGGCCAATATCCAGAATATTCTGAATTTTGAGAAGGATTATCCGGATCTAAAAATCTTCAAACTGGAACAAAACTACCGGTCCACCCAAACCATAGTCAATGCCGCCAACAGCATCATCGAGAAAAACAAGGATCAGCTTCAGAAGCGGGTGTTTTCTGAAAAGGAGATGGGGGATAAGATTCGGGTTCGGAGGGCGTTTAGCGATAACGAAGAGGGCCGATTGGTGGCCGAAGACATTGCCGAGCAGCAGGCGACGCATGGTTTATCCTATCGGGATTTCGCCATACTTTATCGGACCAATGCCCAGTCCAGGTCTATGGAGGAAGCCTTGCGTAAGCTCAATGTCCCCTATAAAATTTATGGGGGAACTTCTTTTTATCAACGGAAGGAGATTAAAGATTTAGTGGCCTACTTCCGGGTAACTTTCAATCCCAATGATGAGGAGGCTGTGAAACGGATCATTAATTACCCGAAAAGAGGAATTGGGGACACGACGGTGGATCGCATCGTCGTCGCAGCGGATCAGCATCAGACCACGCTTTGGGAGGTCATCCGTGATCCTGGTAAGTATTTGGATGGGAGAAGTTCGGCCGCTGTCTCGGTGTTTGGAACGATGATTCAGAGTTTTCAGGCATTGGCCAAAACCATGAACGCCTTCGAATTAGCCATGCATATCGCGCAGCAATCGGGTATTTTAAAAGACTTGTATAATGATAAGTCGGTGGAAGGGGTGAGTAGGCATGAAAATATTCAGGAATTGCTCAGT
This sequence comes from Sphingobacteriaceae bacterium, assembly GCA_035645875.1. Lineage (GTDB taxonomy): Bacteria > Bacteroidota > Bacteroidia > Sphingobacteriales > Sphingobacteriaceae > DASRQK01. Next base: position 2,056 of record DASRQK010000035.1, read on the forward strand.
GGGATTCAGGAGTTTTCAGAGCGGGAGGATATTGAGGATCGGGGCTTGGATATCTTCATGCAGGACATTGCGCTATTGACCAATGATGATAAAGATAAAGACCCGAATGCAGATACAGTTTCGCTGATGACCATTCACGCTTCGAAAGGGTTGGAATTTGGTTATGTGTATATCGTTGGTTTGGAAGAGAATCTTTTTCCTTCTCAAATGTCACTTAATTCCCGATCAGACTTGGAGGAGGAACGTCGCTTGTTTTATGTGGCTGTAACACGTGCCGAAAGGAAACTGACATTAAGCTATGCGACTTCGCGTTATCGCTGGGGTTCCTTGAACTCTTGCGAACCCAGTCGTTTTTTGGATGAATTGGATCCGAGTTACCTGGATTTGGACTTTCAGTCTGCACCCCAGGTGGCGGATACAGCGGGTTTTGATGGGGAGCGAAAATCCTGGGGGCAGCGTTTTCAGGGCGGTTCTGGCGGTTTTCGCTCAAGCGGCTCTTCCAAGGGTTCGGGCGCCGCACAACAGGATCGTGATCCGAATACCTATACGAAACCCAAGCCGAAGAGCCCGGTCAAGACGACTTCACTACTGGCAAAAGCCCATAAGCCCACGCCGGGTTTTGCACCTTCGGATACGTCCAATTTGCAGGTCGGCATGGAAGTTGAACATGAACGATTTGGTTTTGGGAAGGTGGTCCATGTGGAAGGAAAAAAAAACGAACAAAAAGTGACTATTTTCTTCAAGGAATTGGGCCAGAAACAATTGTTGCTTAAATTTGCAAAATTGCGCATTATTGATTAATTTTATAAGATGGAGTTTGACTACAATAGCACGCGGCCAAAGTTAATTTTGGCTGAATACGGACGTAATGTCCAAAACATGGTAGATCACATTTGTGAACTTCCGACCAAGGAGGAGCGAAACCACTATGCCCAGGTGGTGATCGATATGATGGGTTTCCTCAATCCACACTTGCGTGATGTGGCAGACTTTAACCATAAATTATGGGATCATTTACATATCATTTCCGATTTTAAAATCGATGTAGATTCACCCTATCCCATCCCCGTCCGTGAAAACTTGCACCCCAAACCGGCATTGCTGGAGTATCCTCAACAGCGGATTCGTTTTAAGCATTATGGATATACGGTGGAACGCATGATCGAGAAGGCTTTGAAGATCGAGGATGCAGATCGTAGAAGACAGATGGCCGAAGGTATTGCGAACTTTATGAAAATGGCCTATGTAACCTGGAATAAAGATTCCGTGACGGATGATGTTATTTTAAGGGATCTGCAGGAGCTGTCGGGTGGCATGCTTCAGGTGGGTGAAAATTTTGTCTTGACCAAACTTGACTTTAAAACCCCGCCTCCGGGCAGTCGTACTAAAGGTGGTCAAAATCAGAACCAACAACATCAAGGAGGGGGTAAGAAGAAACAGAAAAAACGTGCTCCATTCAGCTCGAATGGGGGCAAAAGATATTAATTTTTTGCTATGAATGCATTTGAAATCGTTGGAGGCCAAAAGCTTCAGGGGGAGATTGTGCCTCAAGGAGCCAAGAACGAAGCGCTGCAGATTTTGTCGGCTGTTTTATTGACATCCGAAGTGGTAGAGGTCAGCAATGTCCCTGATATCAAAGATGTCAATAAATTAATCGAACTCTTAGGGGATCTGGGTGTGGAAGTGGACCGGATTTCTAAGGATACCTATAGATTTCGTGCAGCTGAGATCGATTTAGAATATTTTAAGTCCGAAAGTTTTCATAGAAAAGGAGGCAGTTTACGTGGTTCCATTATGATTGTGGGTCCACTCTTGGCGAGATTTGGTCGGGCGGCTATTCCCAAACCAGGTGGAGATAAAATCGGTCGCAGGCGTTTAGACACTCATTTTCTGGGTTTTGAGAAATTGGGGGCTAAATTCCACTACGATGCGGACACGCATTTTTTTAATGTGGACGCTCAGGATCTCAAGGGAACCTATATATTAATGGATGAGGCTTCCGTCACGGGGACGGCGAATATGGTGATGGCTGCCGTTTTAGCACATGGGACGACCACCATTTATAATGCCGCTTGTGAACCATATCTGCAGCAGCTGTGTAAAATGTTGAACCGTATGGGTGCGCAGATATCCGGTATCGGTTCGAATCTGTTAACTATTGAAGGTGTCAAAAGTCTGGTCGGCACCACGCATCGCATGCTGCCGGATATGATCGAAATCGGTTCTTTCATGGGTTTGGCGGCCATGACCGGTTCGGAAATCACCATCAAAGATGTACAGTATCAGGAGCTGGGGATTATTCCTTCCGTTTTCGCTCGTTTGGGGATTCAATTTGAATTGAGAGGAGATGACATTTATATCCCTGCGCAAGACCATTATGAGATCGACACTTTTATAGACGGTTCCATTCTGACTATATCCGATGCGCCCTGGCCGGGATTTACTCCTGACCTCTTAAGTATTATTTTGGTAGTCGCCACCCAAGCGAAAGGTCATGTATTGATCCACCAAAAAATGTTTGAAAGCCGTTTGTTTTTTGTGGACAAATTAATCGATATGGGCGCTCAAATTATTCTCTGTGATCCGCATCGGGCCACCGTGATTGGACTAAATAAGGCAGTCAAACTGCGTGGAATAGAGATGAGTTCGCCGGATATCCGGGCCGGTGTGTCGCTTTTGATCGCTGCATTGTCGGCTCAAGGAACCTCCACCATTCATAATATTGAACAGATTGAGCGGGGATATCAAGATATCGAACAAAGGCTCACGGCTTTGGGGGCGAATATAAAGCGTGTACAGCGGGAGCGTTCGCAACACTAAAGATACCCTGGATCTAAAGATTATTCATTTATTGACATATAAATTACCATTTATCTGGATGGAATGTCTATTTTTGCATCGAAATAGATGTTTAGACATCTAATAAATAAAACACAATTAGAAAAGTATGAAAAAAGTATTTTTATTTTTAGCAGCTGGGTCCCTCTTTTTAGCGTCTTGCGTAGGAAACCCTGAAGGTCAGAAAGCCGAAACAACTGACAGCGTAGAAGCTGTGGCCTCATCTGGAACAGAACTGGCAGTCGACACGGAAGCATCTAAAGTCGCTTGGTTGGGAAAGAAAGTGAGTGGCGAACACTTTGGTGAAGTACAAATCACTTCCGGAACCTTAGTGATAGCTGAAGAGCAAATCGTAGGCGGTGATTTCGTTTTTGATCTGACCACGATCGATGTTCAGGATATGGAAGGTGAATACAAAGAAAAGTTGGAAACGCATTTGAAATCTGATGATTTCTTCGATGTGGCCAACCATCCCGAAGCCGCTTTTGAAATTACCTCTGTTGAGGAAGGAACTGAAGCGAATACATTAACTGTTTCTGGTAACCTTACCATTCGCGGCGTGACCAAAAATATTACCTTCACCGCTGAGGTGATCGAGCTTTCTGAGACTTCTGCTCAGGTGACCGCTGATTTTAACATCGCTCGTGAAGACTGGGGTGTTAACTATGCAGGTCAAGCTGATGATTTGATCAGTAAAGAGATTAATTTTAAAATTACCTTGGTAGCTGGAAACTAAGCTATGCCAAAATGAATGCGTTTAGCATATCCTAAAAAATTAAGTACAAAAAAAAGCCCGGCTTCTACTGATGCCGGGCTTTTTTATTTCTAAAGTTGTACTGTGGTTCAGTGTCGTAAATTTTGCTCTTTATTCGCTTTGCTGGTCTTCCAAATAACCCATGCTCCTCAACCACTCGTCATTAAACATTTTTCCGACATAACGGGATCCGTGGTCATGAACAATCATGACGACCACATCATCTTCACCTAAGCGCTCACCCAATTGATGAAGGCCCGCCATCACAGCCCCGGTCGAATTTCCAGCAAAAATACCTTCTTTTCGAGTCAATTCTCGGGTCATCAGGGCCGCATCCTTGTCGCTTACTTTTTCAAAGAGATCGATCA
>DASRQK010000036.1:0-3953 GCA_035645875.1 Sphingobacteriaceae bacterium
CCGCCGAATACGCGATCATCTGGATCTCGCATAAACTTACGATGGGTGCTATGGTAGTCTTCTGTATAATCAGCGGTATACGTGGCCCCGCCCGCTTCTTCTTCAGCGAACTCGCTGACCCTGCCCATTTGTTCGATCACCTCTTGCACATCCTGCATGGTGATGACCTCCTTCTTCCCTGCTTCTATCCGCTCGCTGAACATTTCGGCGATCCGGTTTTCGATATCACCCACGATTTCGTGGCTGTCCGCTGAATGCCCAAAATGTTTCTTGACATCTATCATATACGACCGGAGCACGTCGTATGCATCTTCCTCAATGTGGAAAACGATGCCGTTAATATTGATTATGATCGTCTTGTTCATGATATTTCTTTACGTTAGATTTGATGGTTATTGTTCCTTATTCTCTTCTGGGGTGTTGATTTCGTCGGAAGTTTTGGGCGTTTCGTCCCGGCCCTCTGTCGCGGTCTGGACGGCATACACGAGTTCCTCCCAGGTCGTGTCTAAGCGGTTTAGTACCTCCATGCCTTCCTTGCTGATTTGGAAATATTTACGAGGAGGCCCTGACGAGGATTCCTTCCAAACGTAACTAACCAGACCGTTGTTTTTCAGTCGGGTCAATAGGGGATATAAGGTGCCTTCCACGACCAGCAGCTTGGCCCGCTTCAATTCGGCAATGATGTCCGAAGCGTATATCTCACCTCGTGAGATAATCGAAAGGATACAATATTCAAGTATGCCTTTCCGCATTTGGGTCTGTGTATTATCTACTATCATAATACAAAGATATAGGTTTTATTATATACTATGCAATACATAGTAGTATGTTAAATATTAAGTAGCTGATAATCAGTGAGAAAAATTTCAAAAAAAAATTTGGGAGAAAATTTCAGTCCATCCGATCGCCCTTTTGTGATCGCGATAAAAGACGCGTCTAAAGGCTTATGCAGGCTTATATACGTTCTGAAACAGCTTTTTTACCTATATTCAGGCTATTGCAGGTAATACTTCCGTTACCCGTAAAGCGCTTATGCTTTGTTTTTCATTCATTTGTAGTGGGAAGCCGAATCTATAGTCGGTGGACCGATAGGAATGAAAAGAAAATTGGCTATCTCAAAAAACGTTTTTGAACTGTATGCCGTAATCGGCCTCTGCAGCTTCCTCCTGTTGTGCTCATTCGGCACGCTGCAAGCTCAACATGTGATCCGTGGTTCACTTACAGAAGAGGACAGCGGAGAAGTGATTTCCGGTGCCACCATTCGATTGGTCCAAATGAATGATTCCGTCTTGATGACCACCACGACCGATCAGTTAGGTAAATATAGCCTGCGTACCTCGGCGCGGGGATCTTTCAAATTAACCGTCCAGTACATCGGTTATGCATCTAAAGAAACGCCTGTTATCATTCGGGCAGGACAGGAACAATATATCGTTGATGTAACATTAAAATCCAGTTCGATCGCCTTGGAAAGTGTGGTGATAAACGCGCAGCCAACGGTTCGTTTGATGACCGACACGACGGAATTCGATGCTGCTGCCTTTCACACGGAAGCCTATGCCGATTCGGATGCACTGATCGGGCAATTGCCGGGAGTAGAGATCGATGCCGAGGGGAATGTGATCGCACAGGGTGAGGAAGTGACACGAATATTGGTGGACGGAAAGGAATTTTTTAGCACAGATCCGCGAATTGCCTTGAAAAACTTACCAGCCGATTTGATCGATAAAATTCAAATTGTGGATGAGCAGAGTGAACGATCTCGTTTTAGCGGCTTTGATGATGGTGAGCGGAATAAGGTCATTAATATTGTTACTAAGCCCGATCGTCGCCGTGGATTTTTTGGTCAAGCAGGCTCGGCTTTGGGGAATATGACCCGCTATAATGTGGGAGGGAGGATCAATTTTTTCAATAATGATCAGCGCTTATCGGTGACTGCACTATCCAATAACATCAATCAACAAAATTTCGGCATGGCCGATATCGGCGTGGATGATGAGGACGGAGGTGGCGGAGGAGGTCGAGGTGGTGGTCGCGGGGGCGGTCGAGGAGGCGGTAACCGTGGGGGTGGATCCGGTAATTCACAAATCACCAACCTGGCCATGAGTTATAACAATGCTTGGTTAGACGAAACTTGGAGAATCAGTGGGGACTATTCCTTCAATCATTCCAAAAACATCGTCCAATCCGTCACATTGAGGGAAACATTGGTCGGGAACAATGCCAATCAACTCCGCGCTGAAAATTCGGAGCGTGACCGGTTAAACAGTAATCATCGTTTTAACATGCGCCTGGATTGGAATGGTGATTCGATCCACATGCTTACTTTTAGGCCACGCTTTTCCCTGCAAAGAACCGATGGTTCCAATTTATCCAGTGGCATCACGCGAACAGCAGAAAATGAGCCGATTAACAGCTCGGATCGGGAATCTTTTAATGAACAGAATAACTTCAATTTTTCAGGATCGCTGGATTACCGCATACGTTTAGGTCGGGCTGGCCGGGTGGTTTCCTTAAATGCGAGCGCGAATCTAAACCAGAATAAGGGATTGGCCCAAAATATTTCCTTAAATGAGTATTTCATCCAACAAACCTTGGGTAGCCGCGATACGGTCAATAATCAGAACCACAGTGAGACCATTGGAAATGGGATGAGTGGAAGATTGACCTATTCTGAACCCTTTGGAGAGCAGCATCGTTTGGCCGTCAATTATCATGTCCGTAATAATTCCAATTATTCCGATCGGGAAACCTTGGATTTCTTAGCCGAGACGGGTCAATATTCGGAATTGAACCGACAATTGTCCAATACCTTCGATAATGATTACCTGTATCAAGGGGGAGGGATGAGTTACCAATATTCCCTGAATGCTTTCCGCTTCAATATGGGTGTCGATCTTGAAAATTCCAAGGTGCAAAATAAGCGTACTTTTCCGACCAGCTCGGAGTTGGAAAGAAGCTTTCAGAGTTATTTGCCCAGCGTGAGTGTTACGTTTAGGCCCTCGCGGGAGTTTAACATGAGGTTAAGGTACCGCACCAGTACCAATGCGCCCTCCATCAATCAATTGCAGGATGTGATTAACAATCAGTCGACAACGAATATCCGTACGGGTAATGCGGCATTGAACCAAGAGTATCGGCATCAGTTAAATTTGTCCTTTAATCGAGTTCATCGGGAAAGTGGCCGAAATCTGCACCTTTCTCTGGACGGAACCTATTCGAATGATCGTGTCGTCAATTCGACATGGATCGCGGCGGCCGATACGATGGTGGCACCGGGGATTGTGTTAAGACAGGGTGGCCAGTTTACGCGACCGGTCAATGTGGATGGTTATTATACGGTCCGTGCTAATTTTAGTTTCGGAAGCCCGATTAAGCCCTTGAAATTGAATTTAAACCTGAATACTACCCTGCACCAAAACCACCAGATCGGTCTATTGAATGGAGAGCAGACCTTCTCGGATAATTACGGGATATCGCAGCGGGTGAGTGTCAATAGTCGCATCAGTCCAAAATTATTATATAACTTATCCTGGTCAGGAAATTACAGTGTCGTAGAAAGCAGTGTCAATGTACAGGATAACTACAATTACTTTAATCAGACTTTCCGCAGTGATTTTACTTGGATCTTCTGGCAGGGCATTCGGATCAATTCTTCTTTGATTTATAATAAGAATTCCGGAATGGCTCAGGGCTACGACCAGAGCTTCTTGTTATGGAATGCATCGATCGGGAAAAAGCTGATGCGGCAGCAGCAGGCGGAACTCACGTTGTCAGCCTATGATGTATTGAACCGAAATCAGTCGGTGAATCGTTGGGTGAATGAACGCTACATCACAGATATTAACAGCAATACCCTGCAGCAATACTTTATGTTAAACTTTACGTATAACATCCGCCACTTTGGATCCGGTGGTTCTGGATCGGGCCGTGGCGGACGTTAAATTAGTTCT
>DASRQK010000037.1:0-7044 GCA_035645875.1 Sphingobacteriaceae bacterium
TGTTTTTAGTGGATGGATATTTCAATCCGATCGGCAGCCAAATGCTGGGTTATGCTCTATTGGTGGCATTGGGAATTCTCGCCTGGCTAATTTATTTGGTGGACGCCTTTCGTAATCGTCTCCGAAAAAAAGCGGACATCCTCATGAAAACCAGCTCACTATCTTTCCTGTTCTTAATTGGAGGATTGGCTGTGCTACCCCAAACCTTTTCGACCGACACACGCTGGGCCACCCTATATGGAATATTCCTGTTTTTAGGTTGGATAACGGCACTAATATTGGGCCAAACCTTCAAAACCCTACCTTTTATCGTGTGGAATGCCCATTACAAATCCTGGACGGGTAAAATCAAAGTTCCGCTACCCAAAAACCTGTACAGAAATCGATTAGTGGTCTGGCAACATTACCTTTTTCTCTTGGCGATGTCGGTCTTGGTCATTGGTTTACTGGGTCAATGGCTGACGCTTACGCGCATAGGACTTTTACTTTGGATCTTGCTGGCCGCGATCTACGTCTGGAATGTATTTACCATCATCTTTCACAAACCACTTTTGCCCCATGGAAATAGCGCTCAATAGCCCACATGCTGCCGAATTGGTCAAAGCTCGAACCGCTTTGATGACCGTCATTGATCCTGAATTATTCGTCAACATCATCGATTTAGGCTTGGTTTACGAAGTTCGCTTTCCTTCTGTTGGCGTCATTGAAGTAATCATGACCCTTTCCACTCCGCATTGTCCCTTAGGAGATGCGATCACCGGAGGGGTAAAAAACGCCCTCAACCTAGCTTTTCCGGATCAATTCATTCAGGTAGAACTGGTATGGGATCCACCTTGGGGATTGGACCGAATCACGGAGGAAGGCAAGCGGCAATTGGGTTTGAAGGATTAATTTAAGGTTACTTTTTGGTGGTCGGTATGAATAACAGTATATTAGCTGACCGAAAATTTAATATTAATACACATGAAATACATTCAAATCTTCGTTTCCCTGATCGTTTTATGGTCTTTTACCGCCTGTGTAGATGATCAAGTAGAGCCACAGGTCGATCCACCTGATTTGGTGAAAATTGGAGAGGGCACCGAAGATGGTGTGAAAATCACGGTTTATGGCGATCGAGACAAGTTTTATGAGGGTTTTAATGTCATATATGTCACCTTAGAAGAGGGGAGTTCCCCGATTCTGGGCTATTGGAATGAGGTGAAACTATCCACTTCCATGAATACGCCCGGAGGCCTGATCGGAAGTCCTGTCGTTCAGCCTGAATACGATCAAACCACGGGACTCTATGTCGGTGCAGTAGTTTTCACCATGCCGGCGAATGACCTTGATCCCTGGAAATTGGAAGTGACTTATGAGGGGCGTACTGTGACGATTAATTTGAATGTACAGGCTTTACCCTTAGGGACTAACCACACCAGTGCTTACCTGGGCACAGACGGAAAAACCTATCAGCTTACGTTAGTGAATCCCATGATGCCGCAGATTGGTTTTAACGATTTACTGATCATGGTTCATGAGGTGGTGGACGCCCAAAACTACTTGGCAAAAGATGAACTCGACATCGAAGTTGGAACCGAAATGATCGCTTCTGGCCAAGTTTCTTCCGGACACGATCATCCCCTAAGTACTGGAGAAGGATTCTACGTCGGAAAGGTTAATCTAAGTGCTCAAGGAGAATGGAGACTAAATTTTAAATTAATGGACGGCGAGAACACCCTCCTAGAAAATGGATTCTTAGATATCAAAATTTAAAGTTTCGGACTTTGAGCTGAAAAATTGGGTTATCCACATCGCCTCTTGATTGTGGAGAAATACTTGCGCTTTTCGTCTCCTAGAAAGCCGTCTTTGTGCGCATCATCATATTCCTGTGCCCCAATCGGGGTTAAATTTGTAGGACATCCAAAACAAATCATCAGGAATTATGAGGCTAAACGAACAGTACCATACGACCTTCGTGGACAGCAGCGAGACGATCGCTGAATACATCAATCAAACCGATTGGCGGATCAATGCCAATGCCAATACGTCTTATTCTAATGCCGGCTTGGTCAATAATGCCGCTGGAAAAATCATCGCCAACTATTGGTTGGATCGAGTATATAATAGTGCCGAAAGCATGGCCCACCGAGCAGGTGATCTGCACATACATGACCTGGATTGCCTCACCGGCTATTGTGCCGGTTGGAGTCTTCGGGGCTTACTCGACGAAGGATTTAACGGTGTTCGTGGCCGCGTGGAGAGCCGCCCGCCCGCCCACTTTCGAGAGGCTTTGGGACAAATGGCCAATTTCCTCGGCATCTTGCAAAGTGAATGGGCAGGAGCGCAGGCTTTCAGTTCATTTGATACGTATCTGGCACCCTATGTCTTTAAGGATCAACTGCATTTTACCGATGTACTCAAAGCCATCCGGGGTTTTGTTTATAATTTGAATGTTCCGGCGCGTTGGGGACAATCACCTTTCACCAACATCACCTTAGATTGGACCGTGCCGGAGGACTTGCAAGCGCAAATCCCCACTAAGGCAGGGCAGCATCTTTTAAAAGGCGAACGAAACACCGCATTGCTCCAACTGGCGAAAGCGCGAGGCGTAGCGCAGCTGGAAGACTTATGTTATCGGCATTTCAAACCGGAAATGGACCTCATCAATAAAGCTTTTTATACCGTCATGACCGAAGGCGATGCGAATGGCCAACCCTTTACCTTCCCCATTCCCACGGTTAATATTACCGAGGATTTTGACTGGGAAAGCGAAAATGCACGCCTGCTTTTTGAAAACACCGCACGAATCGGGTCCTCTTATTTCCAGAATTTTGTAGGAAGCCAATATGTCTTAGACGAAACGGGTGAACGCGTGGAAAATCCAGAGGCTTATAAGCCCAATGCTGTCAGAAGCATGTGTTGCCGTCTCCAATTGGACCTTAGAGAATTGTTAAAACGTGGTAACGGTCTGTTTGGCAGTGCAGAAATGACGGGAAGTATAGGGGTGGTGACGATCAATATGGCACGCCTGGGCTATTTGTACCGCGGAGATGAGAAGGCCCTGTATCATCGATTGGATGAATTACTGGAGACGGCCAAGTCTACCTTGGAAAAGAAAAGAGTGTTCGTCCAAGAAATGTATGATCGGGGTCTTTATCCGTATACCAAACGTTATCTTCCGCACTTAAAAAATCATTTTTCCACCATTGGGGTCAATGGCATGAACGAAATGCTACGTAATTTCACACATGACACGGCCACGCTTAGCTCCGACTGGGGCCGCAAATTTGTCGCTACGATGTTAGATTACATTCGTGACCGAATTAAAAGCTTTCAAGAACGCACAGGTAACCTGTACAATTTAGAGGCTACACCGGCCGAGGGCACAACTTACCGTTTTGCCAAAGAAGATAAAAAGCGATTCCCGGATATCTTACAAGCCGGACAGGGAGAAAACATCTATTATACCAACAGTTCACAAATCCCGGTCGACTATACGGATGATCCCTTCGAGGCCCTGCTGCTTCAGGACGAATTGCAATGCAAATATACGGGCGGAACAGTCTTACACCTCTACATGGGGGAACGTCTAAGCTCCCCTGAAGCCTGCAGAAACTTTGTGCGGACGGTCATCAGCAATTTTAAGTTACCTTACATTACCGTCACACCGGTTTTTAGTATTTGTCCGGTTCATGGGTACCTGAATGGTGAACACGAATATTGTCCACAATGCGACGAAAAAATCTGGGAAGAAGCGCTGAGCCTATCTAGGTAATATAAGCATTTTTATTTACTTAACCAAATTAAATTTTAACGACTATGATCAATAACAAAGAAAAGGAGACGATTTTGGAGCAAAATCAATCTGCACGCAGTAAATGTCTGGTTTACACAAGGGTGATGGGCTATCACCGACCGGTTGAAAGCTTTAATATCGGAAAAAAGGGAGAACATCGGCAACGCACACATTTTTCCGAGCCCGGAAACCGCCGAAGCGTTTAGTGAGATCCCGAGATGTAGTTCGATTGACATACTCCGTATTATTTAAAAAAGAAAAAGGGACAATTCATGTACAAACCCATTTATAGCATTACGCCTTTTACCCTATTGGATTTTCCGGGAAAGACCGCTTGTATATTATGGTTTGCCGGATGCAATATGCGTTGTCCCTTTTGTTATAACCCCGAAATCGTCCTAGGCAAAGGTCATCAAACCATAGCACAAGCAATGGATTTTCTCCGCAGCCGGAAAGGTTTGCTGGAGGGTGTGGTGTTGAGTGGAGGCGAGTGCACCATGCACCGGGGCATCTTGGAATTATTGCAAGATATCCGTGCCATGGGCTTTTCCATCAAAATCGACACCAACGGCTCTCGACCGAAAGTATTGGAAAAATTAATGGAAGAAAACTTGATCGACTACTTGGCATTGGATTTTAAAGCCCTGCCCGATAATTATCATGAATTGACCGGATCAGACTTGTTTGCTGAATTTGAACAAAGTTTCCAGTCGCTGCTGGATTCGAAACTGCCTTTCGAGATTCGCACGACGGTGCACAGTGAGCTATTGACCCAAAAAGAGCTAAAAAAAATGAGCGAATACCTATCCCGAAAGGGATATCGGGGGACTTACTACCTGCAGAACTATGTTAACGGTCTCCCAACCTTGGCTCCCCTACCGGCCTCTTCGCGCATCCAAAATGTGGCGGATTTGGAACTGTCGATTAAGCCTGATCTGCCGATCGTGCTGCGCGCTTAATGCAGGCCTCATCGAGGCTTAATTTCTAAACATGTCAGCCCGGATTTTGCGGTGTAGTTCGCTGGGATTTTCAGTGAATCGAATACGCGAATGCAGCTCGGCCTGTCCTTCATCATTGACCTGTTCCGTCCATTCAATCGCTAAACCAGCCTGCGCTAAATATTTTTGATAATCAATGGGCTTGGTGGTATAGATATAGTCGAATATTTCGATCAAGTCCGTACCCGCATAGTGTTCACACACATCCATCACCTCCCGATCGGTAAATCCTCGCCCCTGTTCATTATAGAACGTTTCGTACAAATGACGCATCACATCATCCAGGGAGTACTGATTTTCACTGGCTACACGTATACGTAAGTCCAATAACATGCCGATGATTGGCCCTTTTACATAATAAGAAATGGTTTCACCCGGTTTACCAAAAGGGCCGTCTTCCCAGGTTTGTGCACTGGATTCCGCTAAACTTTGATGAAATTTACCTTGATTACGCTCATGGTTATTGATATGGGATTCCCAATCACGCAAAATATCTTCCGGATGCATGATGCCCGCACGATTCAAAATCACATTTTCATAATAAACCGTGAGCCCTTCAGCGACCCAAAGAAGATTGGTCCGGTTCGGCTTACTGTAGTCAAAAGGCCCTAATTCTATGGGCCTGATACGCTTCACATTATAATGGTGAAAATATTCATGCGCTATAAAACTCAAGGTACGCATCCGTCCAGCTCCTTCCAAGCCTTTCCCGGTAAAACTAATAGCTGTGGAGTTTAATTGTTCAATACCTCCCTGTCCCGGACCAATACCGATAAACGTGTAGTGCGGATAAGGTATATCACCACCCATCAGGTCTACCGATGATTGGACGATGCGCTTCAGCTCCTCCATCAGCGCTGCTCCGTCAAAATCACCCATCGCATAGCCCAGGAAACGATGTTTGATTCCACCTACATAAAATGGCGGAAGCTCCTGCAATGCACCTACTAATAGCGGGCTATCATAAAGGGTGTCAAAATCAGGAGAAACAAAGGCAAAAGACTGACCGGAAATAGAATCCAAGCCGGTGGCGACCCGATTCCAGTCCGAAAAGGTGCCGATTTGTAAACGAGCAGGTCGGTGCAATTCCTGATCCACATACATGAATACGGCGGCGGGCTTAATAAACGCGCGGTTGGTATCCAAATAGGCTGTCCCCACGAATGCCCGAGGGGTATGAACCCGGTATGAGATCAAGAGTTTCGATGCATTTCCTTGGTAAATTCTCCACGTATCCGAGTCGAGTTTCACCCACCTGAGCGTATCCTGCTGGCTTGGGATTTCCTGCTGCTTTGAGTGATGCGCTCGAAAAGACCGCACATTCTTAGCAAAATCCATGATCTGATAATAACCGGGTGACCAGGCCGGCATTCGCAGATCGATATAGGGCGCTGTCCGGTCACTGAGGTTCAGTTCCATTTCCACGATAAACTCGTTTTCAGCCGCAGCATCCATGTGAACATGATAATACACGGAATCCGTTTGAGCCATGGCCGTATGGGTCAATGTCATAAAAATCGCTGCGCTCCATACGAGGCGCAAAACATGGAAATATGAATGTTTATTCATAAGGTGTTATAAAATGGGTTAGTTAACATGGGCCAATATAAAAGGGTCCGCCACATACTTTTGTCAAAATTAATCAATTCTAACAAAGGTTTTGTAAATTTGTTGCTATGAAAGCTACCCCTGAACATCACGAACGCATCGCAAAGATGACTTTTTCGTCTGTATACCCGCATTATGTCACTAAGGTGGAGAAAAAAGGCCGTACCGTAGCCGAATTGCATAATGTCATCCAGTGGCTGACCGGATTTAGTGATACCGAACTGGAACAAACGATCTCGGACAAGCTCACCTTCGAAGAATTTTTCGCAAAAGCCAAGCTTCACCCAAACGCTCATCAAATCACTGGTATGATCTGTGGATACCGCATCGAGGAACTGGACAATGAACTCACCAAAAAAGCCCGTTATCTGGATAAATTAGTCGATGAATTAGCCAAGGGGCGGAAAATGGAAAAAATATTAAGGGGTTCGTGATTATTTTTTATCGAAACTATTGATAGTCTGAATAATTCGCCGTATCTTTGCACCGCCTTAGGCAATAGTGCCTATTGTATATAAGATTTCATGAACCCATTTATTGAACTGGGAATCCGTCATGATATTGTTAATGCCATCAATGAGTTGGGCTTTGAAAAACCAACTCCCATCCAGGAACAAGCCGTTCCCGTATTACTTGCAGGCAGCAACGATTTTGTCGGAT
>DASRQK010000038.1:0-3647 GCA_035645875.1 Sphingobacteriaceae bacterium
CCTCCTCAAAATCAGCATCATCTAACACAACATAATGATCCTTGAGGTAATATCCTTTAACAATTTCATCCCAAGGCACCTCTTTACCGGTGTTTTCATTGATCCGTTTGTACCGTATATTAGATTTGTCCTTACGGTCTAGCATATCCAGATCCAAGGCACTATTTTGAGTAGCGCTAAAGATCTTGATGGGTATGTTAACTAAGCCAAATCCGATGGTTCCGGTCCAAATAGCACGCATAATGTTAAAATCTATTGATGGATACGGCTCCTCCTGCGTGCGGCATTTTCTCGGCCGGTAGCAGAATGACCCTACCTGATTTTTCAATGACCAATGCGGACAAATCATCCAAAACATCGTCCACTCCGCTATCCAAATATTCGATGCGACGATGCTCTTGATCGACCTTTCCTTTGATGATTCTTTTCTCCTCGACCAATAAGACATCCACCTTCCCATCGATGGCATCTAAGGCCACATCCTCCAGCAAACTGTGGCTAAGATGCTGTGTTTCAGCCAAAGCCTGTCTTTCCAGGATTTCATCAATTTCCTGATGGTATGGAACCGAATAGGCCTCCCAGGCCCGTTCTTTCAAAGCGTTCCTATCCAGGAATCTAACATCTCCAGATATCCCCGTCGGTATCAAATATTCATTCTTACTAACCTCACGGAAATAAGCCTCATTTTCAGGGAGCGCGGCCAAAATAAGCGGCAGCCCGGACGGTCGGGAAAAGTGAAGGGTAATCTCTTCGTCCACGAGGTTAAAGAACCGGCGAATATCATTGTCTTTTTCCTGACTAATTTCCATATACCCATGAACCACATGACCGGTTCCTTGATTGGCTTGCTTATTCGTGCCCTTTCCCGAAGCGGTGGCCGTATTATAATGATCGTCCGTGAGTTCATGGCCTAATCCTTCCTTCATGCTGACAGGCACTTTTCCCTCCAGATCCACTTCTTCTAGTTTATAACGATTACCCTCGTACAGCTGGACATGATCCTGACCGAGGACCAATACCTGAAAACGTCCGCTTTCTTGATAGTAGCGGTATAGGGGCTTCACATGGAAGGTGTCTGAGACGATCGTTAAGGCCGGTAGCGGCACCTGTACCCGAACCACCTTTAGGTACTCAGGATGGATAAACACCGCCAAACCTTGAGATTGGTGGTTCCAAAAGTCCCGGTCTTCCTCCACGCTGTGTAGCTTGGAGATCATATTTAAATGCTTGTCCAGTCCATTGGCTTTGATTTTAGCTTCCAACTCGCTGACTAAATTTTTAAACTGCAATGGGTCATTGTCCCGTTCAGGCGGCACCCCATGTGTCGGCATCATCAGCGTAAAGCAGGGATGGTTTTTCTGTTCGATAAGCTCATAGATTAAATTCCGGTCAAGCTTTACAGCATTTCTAAAAGTTTCTGGCAATCTGGGCATAATTTATGGTTTTTTATGTGTTGTTATTTCTAGTTTCACTTCCAATGAGATAACCGTAGGGCCGCAAGGACGGAATATGATCGCAGATGATCTTGATGATCCCCAAGACAGGTATCGCAAGGATCATGCCGCCCACGCCCCATAGGAGTTCCCCAGCCACCAGTACGATTATAATAAACAGGGGATTGATCCGGACCTGCCTTCCGACGATCAAAGGTTCCAATAGATAGGTCTGCAGTCCCTGAACAATCAAATAAATGGCGATCACTCCTAAAATCATTCCTGTTCCACCGCCTTGTGCCAGCACGGCCAAAACAGTTATGGCGGATCCCAGAAAATTACCCACAAATGGAATAATTTCCATCAGTCCGCATAAGATAGCAAAAAAAAGGGCTCCTTGTACACCGATGATGCTAAAACCTACTCCAAACAAGACCCATAACACTGCGATCATGGCCATCAGACCGCTTAAATATTGTTGGGAAACCAGGGTGGCATCGAAAATAATCTTTTTGGTTTTTCCACGGTGCTGTTGGGGAGTAATCATTAGAATAAAATCCTTGATGCGGCCTCTAAAATACAATAGCAGGTACATGTACACCACCACCAGTACCAGATCGAGCAGCGCGCTTAGGGTTCCGAGTGCAAAAGCCGCCAATCCTCCTCCCTCGGACGATGCTGCAGAAGCTCCTTTCTCCACTAGCTCTTCTTGCTCGGCAGGACTGATGCCAGCTGTCTCCTGTACCCAGTCTCGCAAAGCTGAAAATTGTTCGGATAGGCGCGCGCGGATCTCCGTCAGGTTATCGGAGAATGCACTTAATTGCCAAGTTAAGGCAGAAAAGATGAGGGTCAAGCCCAGTAGAAAGATGCCGACTGAGATCAAGGCGGTAAACCACCGCGGTCGCCCCCTATTTTCCAGCTGACGACTCATGCCCCGAAAGAGCATAGCGAGCAGCCCCGCCAGCATGATGGGGATAATCAAGCTGCGTGCTACATATAAAAAGGCTAGGGCCAAACCTGCAATAATCAGGATGTAGGCTGTTTTTCGGAGGCGTTCCATGACTATTCAACAGCGTGAAAAGTCGAATTGTTCTCCGCCTCGGGTGGAATCCGTATAAATACGGGTCATGCGCGGTGCGAAGCCTACTTTTGCCTAAACCAGACTTGGATAGGCACACCCGTAAAATCAAAATGTTCCCGCAGCTGATTTTCGATAAAACGCTTATAAGGATCCTTTACGTATTGTGGAAGATTACAGAAAAACACAAACATGGGCGATCTTCCTTTTAACTGAGTAACGTACTTGATCTTAATGTACTTCCCTTTAGTAGCCGGAGGTGGATTATTCTGTATAATGGGCAGCATCACATCATTCAGCTTGGAAGTAGGAACGGTCTTTATTTTATTTTCATAAACCGCCTTCGCTGTTTCAATGGCTTTAAAAATACGCTGCTTTTCGGTAACGGAGGTGAAAATAATGGGAACATCGTTAAATGGGGCGATTTTTTCTCGGATCATCTCCTCGAAAACCTTGGTGGTTTTTTGGTTCTTCTCGATGAGGTCCCATTTATTAACCAAAATGACGACACCTTTTTTATTCTTTTCGGCCAAATGGAAAATATTTATATCCTGTGCTTCTATACCATCTTCGGCATCGAGCATTAAGATCACCACATCGGCCTCTTCCAGGGCTTTAATGGTTCGCATCACCGAATAAAACTCGATGTTCTCTCGAACTTTCGCTTTTTTCCGTAATCCAGCGGTATCAATGAGCTGGAAATGATGTCCATATTGATTGTAAAGAATACGGATTGAATCTCGAGTCGTGCCTGCCACGGAAGTCACAATATTCCGATCTTTACCCAATAGGGCATTGATAAAAGATGATTTGCCCACATTCGGTCGGCCGACTATGGCATATTTTGGAAGCTCATCCTCCTCTTCCTCCTCTTCTTCAAAATGCTTCACCACTTCATCCAACAATTCCCCCGTACCGGAACCGGTAGCTGAGGAAATAGGGTATATTTCGCCCAAACCCAATCCATAGAAAACAGCTGTTTCCTGATGTAAAAGCGCGTGATCTACTTTATTGACCGCGACAAAAACAGGCTTTTTACTCCGTCGTAAAATACCGGCGATCTCATCATCCAGATCCGTAATTCCGGTACTCACATCTACCATAAAGACAATGACTGTAGCCTCTTCGATAGCGAT
>DASRQK010000039.1:0-4802 GCA_035645875.1 Sphingobacteriaceae bacterium
AAAAGAGTCTTTTCGCCAACGTGCTGAAGAACTTCGAATGATGGTGGTCAGTGGGGAGCAAGACTTCGGTACCGTCGCAAGATTGTATTCTCAAGATCCGGGTTCGGCGCCATTTGGTGGAGACCTTGGTTTTCAGACGCGAGACGGGTTCGTAAAAGAGTTTTCTGCGGTCGCATTTCGGCTAAAACCAGGGGAGGTTTCCCATGTGTTCGAATCCGAATTTGGATTTCATTTTTTGCAAGTCGTGGAGCGGAGAGGTGAGGAAGTGCGCTCGAGGCACGTGCTTATTCAAGTGAAACCCACAGCAGCGAGCATGAACCGTGCAAAAGCACATATCGATAGTATTTATAATTTTGTGGTCGATGGCAAAATGGATTTTTATACTGCCGCGACAAATTATTCGGACAATAAAGAAACCAAGTTTAATGGTGGGATGCTGCTTAATCTGGAAAATCAGCAAACCAGAACGACTGTGATTCCGATCGAAATGTTAGATGCATCGGTCTTCTCTGCGATTGATACCTTGCAGCCCGGCGAGTTTTCCCGGCCTGCAGTGTTCACGGATCGATCCGGTAAGGAAGGCTACCGATTCACCTACTTGAAATCACGTACAGAACCACATCGGGCTAACTTGGATCAAGACTATGCAAAGATCAAAGATGCCGCTATGGAGGACAAAATCAATCGTAAATTAAGCGAATGGTTTGAAGAGCGTCGTAAAACCACTTACATCCACATCAGTAAAGAGTTTCTCGAGTGTGACGAGCTGAAGGTGTGGGTGAAAGAAGGCGCCGAATAAGCCCCTATCTCGAATAAGCCCTTATCTTTCGGAGTAAAACTCGATGATCACCCGCCATTGATGGTCTGGCTGTCTTTGCCAAACCCGGATATAGTTATGGGGGTCTCTGACCCCGTCTTTCCAAAAATTGGCTGTTCCGTGAGAATAGGCCAATTCTCCACTATAGGCTCGGTCTACCTCCTCCATTTCTGTCAGGATTTGTACACCTGTGGATGTTAAAAAATCGATCGCTTCCCGCTTTCCCTGAATGGGTTCCCTCCAGGGAAAAATCAGCCAGACATCATCCGCCAAAAATTCGTCAAAGGCGACCGCATTATCTGAACGGAGGATGGTCGCAAATAACTGTTCATTACTGGCTACAACATCTTTTCGTTGATTTAATCGAACCTGCGATCGATGCCTCAGATAGCCCAAGCTATCGGGCTCGATAAACGCTGCATTGGGTAGGGCATCATCTACGATCTGGTTTTTCCGTCCATAATTCTCAGAAACGCCACGAACCAAAATCTTCCAATCGCCTTTGCGGTCGCGCTTCCAGATGGTCAGGTATTCTCCATGACGCACGGGAGATCCCACCCGTTGAAACTCCAATGCTCCGGTCGTAAAACCGAACTCCATACTTTTACCAATCCCTGAAAACGAGGGTTCCCAACGCATCACGTCCGCAATATTGGGGCGGTTTTTCATGTGTCGCAAGCCCTCTACTGGTCCGGGGGCGAAATAAATCGTTTCAGAATCTGTAACACTAAGCAATGCTTCATAAGGGGTGTTTTCACGAGCCATCGCGGCTAATGACCGCTCCATGTTCAGCAAACTTCCCACTTTATTAGGCAATTGCGCGTGCAATTGACCCAAATCGAACAAAATAAGGGCTATAGCGTAAGTCAAATAGCGCCAGTTAAAGCGGGTTATGCGAGGGGGTACTTGATGTGCTGTTTTTTGAGTTTGGTCATTCATTCTTAGTCCTCTATCAAATCTTGCTCCACAAAGTTCCATCTTTGCTATCTTTTAATTGAATGCCTATTTGGGAAAGTTCCTGTCGAATGCGGTCTGAAGTCGTAAAGTCCTTATTTTGTTTAGCTTCCTGGCGCAATCTGATCACCGCTTCCATTAACTTGCCAAAATCTTCGCCCTCATTTTGTTCGTCTTGTAAACCCAAAACATCGAACACAAATGTGCTAATTAGGGATTTTAACTGGCTCAGGCTGCTCGCATCGATTTGCGCCTTCCCTTCATAGAGGTTATTAATTAATCGCACCACATCGAACAGTTCTGCGATCAGCACCGGACTGTTAAAATCATCGTCCATGGCCGCATGGAATCGAGTGTCGTATTCGGAAATATTCAATCCCGCGGAATTTTGGCCACTTACCTGAATTTTATCTAACAACGCCACGGCATTCATCAGCCTTCTAAAGCCTTTTTCTGCGGCATCCAGGGCCTCATTGGAAAAATCCAAGGTGCTTCTATAATGCGCCTGGAGCATGAAGAAGCGAACCGCCATGGGCGAATATCCGCGTTCCAGAAGTGGGTGGTCACCGGAAAACAACTCCTGAGGCAAAAACCCATTTCCTGCGGATTTGGACATTCGGGTGCCATTTACGGTTAACATATTGGTATGCATCCAGTAGGTGGCCGGCTGGGTATGGTTGCAGGCATGGGACTGAGCGATCTCATTGGTATGATGGGTCGCCGCCAAATCCAACCCGCCGCCATGGATGTCAAATCGATCACCGAGGTATTTGCTACTCATCGCTGAGCACTCGATGTGCCAGCCCGGAAAACCCCAGCCCCAAGGCGAAGGCCAACGCATAATGTGTTCTGGCTTGGCTTTGATCCACAGGGCGAAATCCAGTCTCCCGCGTTTCTCATCCTGTCCGCTCAGCTCCCGGGTATTGTTTAACATATCCTCCAATTTTCTATTGGTCAATATGGTATAATCGTGTTCCTCTACATACTTTTCCACATCGAAATACACCGTGCCATTGACTTCGTAGGCATAGCCATTGGCCAGGATTTTCTTAACCATTTCGATTTGCTCACTGATATGCCCAGTCGCAGTCGGCTCAATGCTCGGTGGCAGGGTATTAAATAGCCGAAGCACCTCATGAAAGCCCAGGGTGTACTTTTGGACAATTTCCATCGGTTCTACTTGCTCCAACTTCGCTTTTTTGGAAAACTTATCGTCCCCTTCATCGTTATCGCCCTCTAAGTGTCCTGCATCCGTAATATTGCGAACGTATCGGACCTTGTATCCCAGGTGCAAAAGATAGCGATAGATCAGATCGAATGATACAAAAGTACGGCAATTTCCCAGATGCACATCGCTGTATACCGTAGGCCCACACACGTATAAGCCCACAAATGGGGGGCTCAATGGGGTGAACTTCTCTTTCTTACGAGTCAGGGTGTTATACAATACCAAGTTTGATTCCATATGGCGAAAATACAAATTAATGTGATAAAATCGTATCTTTGTGTGAGGCTGAGAAGCTGAAAAACAACATTTCTACGTGGAAAAAAACGCTAAAATCTATATTGCCGGTCATCAAGGTATGGTAGGCTCCGCCATCCTTCGAACCCTAAAAAGTGCCGGTTATCATCAATTTGTGTTGAGGTCTTCCGCCGAATTGGACTTAAGGAATCAAGAAGCCGTCCGTCAGTTTTTCGAGGCAGAACGTCCCGAATACGTGTTTTTAGCCGCAGCGAAAGTTGGTGGGATTGTCGCCAATAATACATTCCGGGCCGAATTTTTATACGATAACCTGGCCATTCAAAACCATGTCATTCACTTTTCCCATGTATATGGGGTAAAAAAGCTGCTGTTTCTCGGCTCGAGCTGCATCTATCCCAAACACGCTCCCCAGCCGCTGAAGGAGGAATACCTATTGACCGGTCTTTTGGAGCCCACTAATGAACCCTACGCCATTGCCAAGATTGCGGGCATCAAGCTATGTGAGGCTTATCGGGATCAATATGGAAGTGATTTTATTGCGGTGATGCCGACTAATTTGTTTGGGTATAATGACAATTATCATCCGGAATATTCTCACGTTTTGCCGGCATTGATCCGTCGTTTTCATGAAGCGAAACAAAAGGGAATGGACAGCATTACCCTCTGGGGGAGCGGAACCCCGAAGAGAGAGTTTCTTTTCGCAGATGACTTGGGTGAGGCCTGTTTGTTTTTAATGCAAAACTATAGCGGAAGGGAATTTATCAATGTGGGCACAGGGGAGGACTTGAGTATATGGGAATTAGCCGAGCTGATTAGGCAGGAGGTGGGCTTCACGGGCACCATCGAGTTAGACCCGAGTAAACCTGACGGCACACCGCGAAAATTAATGGATGTATCACGACTCCATGCGCTGGGCTGGAAACATAAAACCTCCTTGGAAGCGGGCATTAAGTTAGCCTATGCAGACTTTAAAAAGCGAAATCATTAAGTGGAAGCGGCTTTTTAGGAGGTCTCGCTTAGGGGCGGAATTCCGAAATCTGGCCGCTCAGCGACAGGATTTGTCGTTTTGCGCTTGTTTTCTTTAAAAAACTTCCTTTTTTTCTTCACATCATGTTCGAGCTCGTCCGTTGGCGGCTCACTTTCTGGATCATTTTTTCCACGAATTACATCCGCTAACCATTTGATGGCATTTACGGCTCGATCTTGGTTCATCAAGCTCGCCGTTTGTTGGGTAATGGCTGTTAAAAGGATTCTTTTCACAAACCCCGCCCGGCGCAAAAACAACCTGTTTAAAATCGATGCGGAACCTGCACTGAAAATGCGAGAAACCCAATCGCCTTCCCCCTTTCCTGACTTGTTACTGATTAACTCTTTGGCCACATCTACTCCCGGGATCCAAGACACTAAATTATTTACAAAGCGTACCGGAGCATCCACCTTTTTTTTGAGCAGATCGTATTGTTCAGAGAGATACACTTCTTGTTCTCTGGCCTGAGCTTTTAAGAACTGAAGCTCCTGACGCAACTCCGTTAAATTACTGATCTTATA
>DASRQK010000040.1:0-12624 GCA_035645875.1 Sphingobacteriaceae bacterium
CGATGGTCCTAAAGTCAAACATGTCTTTACGGCCAGTCTCGTTTAATGCTTTATTCAGGTCACGATCGACCGCTTGGAAAGGCATTTTACCCAAGGATTGTTGGAGCAAGCTAGCGGTCGAAAACGTGTTATGTTCGGCATGATAAAGCGCTTCTGCTGTCATCCATTCCAGTGGATCACCAAAATCACGGCTCAAATCGTCGCCCACCAACTTATCCGGTAGCAGACCGTCGAAATAATCTCCTTCATGATGGGCATTAAAAGTCTGAAAAGAAACCGCATAGAGATCGACCCCCATAATATCCCAGCCAAAATACCCTACCGGTTTACCGTAAGTCGGACTATCTCCGATGATCTTCACATCCATATAGGGTGTTAAATTATTGATCAATAGCTCACTGGCCGAAGCGGACCCGCCCGTTACGAGAAAATAAATTCTGTCCAATTCCAACGTGTTTTCCTTATTAAAATGCGTAGGATAAAACAAGAACCAGTCCCACCCTTCCATTTGTAGCGTGTTATTAATTTTATAATAATTCATCAGCTGATTCTGTGCAGCGGAAGGCGCCAAAAGATTAGAAATAAAATTGGCCGTCGCCACGTCTCCTCCCCCATTATACCGGAGGTCAAAAATCAACTTATTCACTCCCGCAGCCTCAAAGCTGTCCATAATTCCTTCTAGTTGAGTGCGAATCAAGTGTAGGCTGGTGAACGCATCAAAAGCTAAATAACCTACTTTTTGGGTGCCCAGATCGAAAATACGATGGGTTATGATGGGGCGATAATTAAACAGGGCGGCCTGAAATTGAAAACCGTGCTCTACTCCAGCCGGATTTTTCGCTTTCAACTGAATTTGTTCCCCATAAATCGCATCGAATAGGAACCGAAAATTATCCTGCTCCATGGAGGCCAAGGACAGATCCCGTTGACCATTGACTTCCGTGATCTGCCAGCCACGTCTGATACCTGCTTGGTATGCCGGTGAACCCAAATCCACTTTTTTTACATACAGATCGGTTTCATTGTAATAGCGAATATCGAATCCGAAACTACCGAGCACGCCGTCTTGCAATTCTTGATTCACCGAGCCCGAACGATCTAAAAAACTAAAGCGGTCGACCAAACGTCCATCTTCATCCCGAGCAATTCCCTTTAAGGATTCCAGTAAAGCATCGGCCGAACGGTAGTTATGCACCCCATAACTCCTCGGCAATTGATCCTGCCATAAATAGAAGTAATAGGTGTAAAAATAGACCGAATCCCTAAGTTTGCCTTCAGACGAATTCCGAAAATAACTATAGGATCCATCCGGATCATCTGCACCCACTTGTGGGCGTTCGGGCATGGTCACATCCGTGTCGAGCTTTTCGCAACCCATAAAGCTGAGTGCGAGAAGCCAAACCATTGCATAATTAAGTCCCTTTTTCATTCGATGATTTTTAATTTTCTTGTAAGCGACGCAAATCTTCACCGGTATAAATTTCCACTCCAAGGGCTTGGGCACTTTTCAGTATTGCCGAAGATTGTCCCATGTATGACAGGTCTGCAGGCGACAGGTTTAATTCGGAACTGATATATGGAATGGCTTCCGTCTGGGTAAAATTCAATTCGTCCTCAAAATAGAGTTTTAAATGATTTTCCAATCCCTTCCATTCCACTTGTTTGATTTTGTTCAATTGACCCAAAGGATCGCCACCGGTTAAAATCAGAATAAATTTGTCATCCTTCACCAATTTAGTGAGTAACTTTTCCATTCCTGCATACAGTTGGAGCTTTAAAGGCAATTGAGCCTGATGATGTAATCGTTCAAAATTTTCATTAAACTCACCAATAATAGGAAATTTATCTTGAACGCGGCTAAAGAGTTGTTCCGTCCCCGAGGCCTCGTATTCTGCTTTAAATCGTTCAAGCAGTTCGTTTGCCACGGCTTCACCCGTCGTAAATTCCACGAAATGAGCAAAAAGGTAATATACCTGCAACAAAAAATCGCGCTCGGGATATAACACATTGTCAAAATCGAATATTACCGCTTTTTTATCCATATGCCACTAAAAGAAAATTAATCTGCCGAACACAGGTAATATGTTCCATCATCGCTCATGGTATACAAACCTGGGCCGACGGGTGCAGATTCGTTCGTGGTTTCCTGCCAGATCACCTGTAATTCCAATCCTGCCGGAGGCTGATGCATCCATTGTTGAAATGCCAATTGGGTTCGATTGGGGCTCAGTAATTGAATGCCATATTCGGAAAAGAGGGTATGTGCATCTCCCAACAGGCTGATTTCGTTCTTCCCCAATGGAAAAACCATTTCCATTCCCCGATCCAAAGCTAATTTTAACAATTCATGTATGAATGCAGGTCGCGCACTGTCCGAAATCTGATCATAGGGACCCGTTTTTAAGAGCACCTCTGGAATGGGCTCCGCGGCGGCGTAACGCACCTCCTCAGCCGGTAATAATCGCCGGGCGACTCGCTGGGCCAATGCACTGGTTCCACAGGTTAAGAGTATCTTCTTAGGTCGATTAGACTTTGTTTCCATACGATTCTACGATCAATCCATCCTTCATCATGACCGTTCTATCGGATATTTGGGCCAATTCCTCATTATGTGTCACGATTACAAAAGTTTGGTCCAATTCATCCCGTAAATCCATAAAAAGACGATGTAATGCAGCGGCATTTTCTGAGTCCAGATTACCGGAAGGCTCATCGGCTAACACAATGGAGGGACGATTAATCAGCGCGCGTGCGACTGCGACTCGTTGCTGCTCTCCCCCACTCATTTCATTCGGTTTATGCGATGCCCGATGATCCACACCTAATAATTCGAGCAGTTCTTTCGCGCGCTGGGCTGCCGTATCGCGATCCGTTTTGGCAATAAAGGCGGGGATACATACGTTTTCCAATGCCGTAAACTCGGGTAACAAATGGTGAAATTGAAAAATAAAGCCAATATGTGTATTGCGAAATGCGCTCAATTGCTTCGTGCTAAGCCGGCTGATATCGGTGCCATTGATCTCGATTTCACCCCGATCGGGTTTGTCCAATGTCCCTACAATATGAAGCAGGGTACTCTTGCCAGCGCCTGACGCCCCAATTAAAGTAACAATCTCTCCCTTAGCCACAGACAAGTCCACTCCTTTCAAAATGTTCAGGTCACCAAATGACTTATAAACTCCCCTTGCGCTTAGCATGCCGCAAAGGTAATGATTTTCAAATTAACTTGACTATTTGGCTATAAAACTGTACTTTTACATCAAATTTTTTCATAATGAATATTCACGAATATCAAGGTAAAGAAATACTGAAAAGTTTCGGTGTAAGGGTGCAGGAAGGCATCGTCGTAGACACCCCTGAGCAAGCTGTGGAAGCTGCCAAGAAATTGAAGGAAGATTACAACTCGGATTGGGTAGTCGTTAAAGCACAAATCCATGCAGGTGGACGCGGCAAGGGAGGCGGGGTTAAACTGGCCAAAAACTTGGACGAAGTCCGCGAGCGCGCGAATGACATTATCGGAATGCAATTGGTCACGCCTCAAACTCGCCCAGAAGGTAAAAAGGTAAACAAGGTTTTGATCGCTCAAGACGTGTATTATCCGGGCGAGAGTGAGACCAAGGAGTTCTACATGAGTGTACTGCTGGATCGTGCGAGCGGACGCAATATCATTATGTATTCTACCGAAGGAGGTATGGACATCGAGGAGGTGGCTGAAAAAACGCCCGAATTGATTCATAAAGAAGAGGTGGATCCAAAAGTGGGATTGCAAGGATTCCAAGCGCGGAAGATCGCCTTTAATTTGGGATTGACAGGAGCCGCCCATAAAGAAATGGTGAAGTTCGTTTCTGCATTATATAAAGCTTACGATGCAACAGATTCTTCACAATTCGAGATTAACCCTGTTTTAAAAACATCCGATGATAAAATCATGGCTGTGGATGCCAAGGTAAATCTAGATGAGAATGCACTTTACCGTCATCCGGACTTTTTAGCGCTAAGAGACCTTTCCGAAGAAGATCCAACCGAGGTGGAAGCAGGAAAATCAAACCTGAATTACGTGAAATTGGATGGAAACGTGGGATGTATGGTCAATGGTGCCGGACTAGCGATGGCTACCATGGATATTATCAAGATCGCAGGTGGTGAACCCGCGAACTTCTTGGATGTGGGTGGTACCGCAAACGCCGAAACTGTAAAAGCCGGTTTCAACATCATCCTTCAGGATCCGAATGTAAAGGCTATTTTGATCAATATTTTTGGTGGAATCGTGCGTTGTGACCGAGTCGCTCAAGGAGTGATCGACGCCTACCAAGAGATTGGCAATATTCCAGTGCCTATCATCGTTCGTCTACAAGGAACCAATGCGGAGGAAGCCAAAAAATTAATCGATGAATCCGGATTGGAAGTTTATTCAGCTATTCTATTAAAAGAAGCAGCTGATTTGGTAACAAAGGTTTTAAAATAAGGATTTTTAATCCTTAAAACAGTATACCTTCATAGAACCTTCGGAACCATTCCGAAGGTTTCTTTGATTATAAGCTAATTTTATTCCGTAAATAATCGAATATGAAACATACAAGAATAAAGCATTTATTGGCCTCCGAAGACTTCGGCAAAGAGGTTCTGGTCAAAGGATGGGTCAAAACATTTAGAAATAATCAATTTATCGCCTTGAATGATGGTTCGAGCATCGGGAATTTGCAAGCAGTAATTGACTTCACCAGTACGGACGATGCATTGCTGAAAAGAATTCATACAGGTACTTCGGTTGCCGTTTGGGGGACATTGGTCCCTTCCCAAGGAAAAGGGCAGCGTGTGGAGCTGAAAGCATCCAAATTAGAAATCATTGGAGATAGTGACCCCGACAAATACCCGCTCCAACCCAAGAAGCATAGCTTAGAGTTTTTGAGAGAAATCGCTCATTTACGTTTCCGTACCACGACTTTTAACGCGGTATTCAAAGTGAGAAATGCATTGTCCTACGCCATTCATCAATTCTTCTTTGAAAAAGGTTTTGTATACATGCACACGCCCATTATTACGGGTTCGGACGCGGAAGGTGCAGGAGAGATGTTTAGGGTAACGACCTTAGATTTAAATAATATTCCCCGCAAGGAAGATGGTTCCATTAATTTTAAGGAGGACTTCTTTGGCAAATCGACCAACCTCACCGTTTCGGGTCAATTGGAGGGAGAACTGGCTGCGATGGGATTGGGGAACATTTATACTTTCGGACCTACATTCCGAGCTGAAAACTCCAATACAACCCGGCATTTGGCGGAATTCTGGATGATTGAGCCGGAAATGGCATTCTATGATCTGGATGACAATATGGATCTGGCGGAGGAATTGTTAAAGTATGTGATCGCTTTCGCGCTCGAAAATTGTGCGGAAGAAATCGAGTTTCTAAAAAATAGATTGCTCGATGAGGAGAAACAAAAACCACAACAGGAGCGTTCTGCCATGGACTTGGAAGCTAAATTACGCTTCTGTATGGAAAACGATTTTGAGCGCCTGACATACACCGAAGCCATAGAAATATTGCAGCGTAGTAAGCCCAACCAGAAAAAACAATTTAAGTATCTGATCGACGGATGGGGTGCAGATTTGCAGTCAGAACACGAACGCTATTTGGTGGAAAAACATTTCAAAAAACCCGTCATTCTGACCGATTATCCAGCCGATATAAAAGCATTTTACATGCGCCAAAACGAACCCGATGAGCAGGGCAGACGCACTGTGAAAGCCATGGATATCTTGTTCCCGGGAATCGGTGAAATGGTGGGTGGATCTCAGCGTGAAGAACGCCTCGATTATTTGTTGAAACGAATGGAAGAAATGAATGTACCCGCTGATGAACTGGATTGGTTTTTAGATACCCGCCGATTTGGAACCGCACCCCATTCCGGTTTTGGAGTCGGATTTGAACGACTGGTACTTTTCGTAACAGGCATGACCAATATCCGTGATGTGATTCCATTTCCACGAACACCAAAAAGTGCCGATTTCTAACTAAAATACGACGAAGCCCAAAGGGGATTCGATACAATTAAATTTTCATCAAGAGCTTAGAAACACATGTTTCTTAGCTCTTTTTTTTTGCAGATCACAACGGGTAATAGGAACAAGCAGTCATCAAAAAACGAGGGATTGAGTTTACAATGTATCATGAAACATTCTATAAGACATTCGGCAAAAACCAAAACACGATGGGAAAAATCAACATGCTTAGAAATTAATAGGTAAAAATTTACAAAAAAGTCCGCACACATTTTTTTATTTCCATGGAATCAACCCTTCTAAAAATGTTAAAATCAGAACATGAAGTATGGGTATATGTAATAAGATCATAATAGCTGATTAACAATGATATATGTTGAATTTTTGATCCTAGAAAGCCGTCTCGAAGCATCATGCTAAAAATGATAGCATAAATCAATGCCTTCACATCAATAATTAAGTGATGTAAAATTTAAAACAAACTGATAATTAATTTAATAGCAATAAATAAACCGACAGCATATGTCTGAGAATTCAGGTAAAATTAGGGCAAAAAAGCAAGAAAATACCACTTAACCCCTCATGTCGAATCCGAGCGCTATGCCTGCGAAATTTTAACAGTAATTAACAGTACGCCACAGAATGTGGCATTGTAATTGATAATTATATCATAGATTTCTGGTGGTACTTTCATGTACAGTGCATGAATAATCGATCAGAACAAAAATTAGTCTTTTCATATTTAGGTTTATAATTGGTTAGTTAGAGAAGCCCTGATCCTCCCCGTTTCAGGGCTTCTTTCTTTGTAGACCCATGCCGATAACGAAGACCGCATTCCTCCCCCCTACCCCATCAATCCATATACGATTTGCAGGCCCGCATGCTATCAGGGCAAAAAAAAGCGGCGTATCTGTTGACGCGCCGCTCTATATTTATGGTAATTTTTGAATCTAACTTTATTGGATCGAAGAGATAATCCGATTTAAGGTGGCACTGGGGCGCATGGCTTTGTCGAGCAATGCTTCGTCAGGCGCGTAGTATCCTTGGATGTCTACCGCCTTACCTTGTGCATCGATCAGCTCTTTATTGATCTGGTTTTCCTGAGCTACTAAGGCTTCAGCAACCGGTGTAAAGATCGCTTTCAATCCCGCATCCTCGTTCTGCTCGGCCAATGCAGTGGCCCAGTATTGAGCCAAATAAAAGTGTGATCCTCTATTGTCAATTTGTCCGATTTTACGCGCCGGGGAGCGATCGTTTTCCAAGAACTTTTCGGTCGCATGATCCAAGGCTTCGGCAAGCACCAAGGCCCGCTTATTGCCCGTGGTTTGACCGATATGTTCTAAGGATACTGCCAGTGCCAGGAACTCGCCCAGCGAATCCCACCGCAGGTAACCTTCGGTCACAAATTGCTCCACATGCTTCGGAGCCGAGCCACCAGCGCCCGTCTCAAATAAACCTCCCCCATTCATCAATGGCACGATGGATAACATCTTAGCAGAAGTACCTAATTCCAAGATAGGGAAAAGGTCGGTCAAATAATCCCGCAAAACGTTTCCAGTGACTGAAATCGTGTCTTCCCCCCTGCGAATGCGTTCCAGGGTGAAGTGTGTCGCTGAGACTGGATCCAAAATGCGGATATCCAAACCTTCGGTATCGTGTTCAGCCAAGTACGTATTCACTTTCTGGATCAATTCACGGTCATGTGCGCGTTTCTCATCTAACCAGAACACCGCAGGGGTCTCCGATAATCGGGAACGATTAACCGCCAATTTTACCCAATCTCTGATCGGGGCATCCTTGGTTTGGCACATCCGGAAGATATCACCTGTCTCTACTTTTTGCTCCATCAGTACCTTTCCGTTACCGTCCACCACCCGAATTACGCCTGCGGATTTTGCTTGGAAAGTTTTATCGTGTGAGCCGTATTCTTCTGCTTTCTGCGCCATCAAACCCACGTTGGGAACCGAGCCCATTTTCGCTGGATCAAATGCCCCATGACGCTTACAATCCGCTATTGTAGCCGCATAAACTCCCGCATAGGAACGATCAGGAATCAATGCAACCGTATCCCGAACCTGCCCCTCCTTATCCCACATTTGGCCCGAATTACGGATCATTGCCGGCATAGAAGCGTCCACGATCACATCGGAAGGCACGTGCAGGTTTGTAATACCTTTATCCGAATTCACCATCGCCAAATCCGGTCCATGGTTCATGGCCGATTGTAAAGCCTCGCGAATCTCAGACGCTTTCTCATGCCCGTCAATCTTGGCATAAACATCCCCCAATCCATTTCGGGTATCCACACCTAAGCGATCGAAGACGGCGGCGTATTTTTCAAATACATCCGCAAAATAAACCTCTACGATCGCACCAAAAATTATCGGGTCCGAGACTTTCATCATCGTAGCTTTCAAGTGCGCAGACAGCAAGATTCCCTCCTCACGCGTTTTCGCGACTTCTGCGGCCACAAATTTTTTCAGGGCATTGATGCTCATACTGGATGAGTCGATCACCTCACCGGCCAGTAACGGGGCTGCTTTTTTTAACACCTCCGCTTCAACGGCATTTTCTCCCCAGAATTCGATGGTATAAGTAGTCGCTTCCGGCACAGTGACCGATTGCTCACTTCCATAAAAATCACCCTCCGACAAGGAAGCTACTCTAGTTTTAGAATCAGCAGACCATTTCCCCATACGGTGTGGATGCTGCTTCGCGTAATTCTTAACTGCGCGGGGTGCGCGACGATCTGAATTTCCCTCTCGTAACACCGGATTTACTGCAGAACCTAACACCTTACCGTAAAGTGCCACAATATTTCGTTCTTCTTCTGTATTCGGTTCCTCCGGATAATTCGGCAAGGCATAACCTTTTGCTTGTAATTCAGTAATGGCTGCCTTTAATTGGGGTATAGATGCAGAAATATTAGGCAATTTAATGATATTAGCCTCTGGCTTAGTCGCCAACTCTCCCAACTCCGCCAAGGCATCATTTACGCGTTGTTCCGAAGGTAGGAAAGCAGACAGGTTAGCCAGAATACGTCCAGCCAAAGAAATATCCTTTTCCACCACATCAATTCCGGCTGTAGCCGTAAATGTTTTAACAATGGGCAAAAAAGAATAGGTCGCCAATAAAGGAGCCTCATCGGTCCTCGTGTACTGAATGGTCGCTTTTTTTGTACTCATAAATTGTTTGTCTTTAAAATAGCTATCGTTTTCTCAATTGTTGCGCAAATTTACTCAAAAAAAGCTGAAAACCCGACCTTTACAGGCTGTATTTACCGTCGTTTTCCTTCAATATGCCCCGATCCAAACAGTTGCGCACGAAATGCAGGCGTTGCTCCTCATCCCCGAGTGCCAAGCGATCGATCAATTCGGACAATGGTCGAGGTCCTTCACTCAAAATAGCCCTCAAAGCCTGAATAAAGTCTGCATCTGGGACCTTCACACGGCTCTTTCGCAAACACACGTCGCAATTTCCACAAACTTTCTCCGCTCTTTCATCAAAATAGGCCAATAATTGGGCACTTCTGCACTCAAAACGCTCCAGATAATCAAAAACTGCCTGCAATTTGGTATTGTAAGTATTTTTTCGTAACTTAAT
This sequence comes from Sphingobacteriaceae bacterium, assembly GCA_035645875.1. Classification (GTDB taxonomy): domain Bacteria; phylum Bacteroidota; class Bacteroidia; order Sphingobacteriales; family Sphingobacteriaceae; genus DASRQK01. The sequence goes on from DASRQK010000040.1 coordinate 9,604, forward strand.
ATATTGGGCATCTACGTGCAGATGCTGCTTGTCCACCCGATGTCGTAGGAAATGGATCTGTGGACTATCGGTTCGAGGAACGTAATCCAACACCTGTTTTTTGTGTAATTGTTGCAGTGTTTGCATCACCGCCGGCAAGGGAATCCCTAATTTTCGTGCTATTTCCTGCTCTCGGATCGGAATATAGTGATCGAATGCTCCGCCGTAGGCACGTAATATCATTTTGATGAATCCATCCATCCCGGCGTTTTCCACCTGAAATCGATAAAGTTCGTCGGGCTGCAATTCAAATTTCAGGCGAGAAGGGGCATAGACGCTTTCGCTAAGGGCCACCCAACCATCTCGCTCCAAAAACTTTAAAGCGCTCAATACCGGTATGGGTTCCCACGTATAATGTTGGCAAAAATGACCAATATCAAAGTCAAAAATCAAGTCTTCTCCCGCCCCATAAGCGATTTGAAAATAACTTCCCAAAGCATGATAAACGTTCTTTATGAACTCAATGGCTGGAAAACTATGCTTAAAATTCTTAGTGAGCTGCAATAAATCCGCCTGATGATAGAGTAGCACCGCATAAGCAGTCTTTTCGTCCCTGCCTGCTCGACCGGCCTCCTGATAGTAGGCTTCCAACGATTCGGGCGGTTCTAAGTGGATCACAAAGCGCACATCCGGCTTGTCGATACCCATCCCAAATGCATTGGTGGCGACGATCACCCGGGTCTGGTTGGTCTTCCAGCTGTCTTGCTTTGCTGTTCGGTCTTCTGCCGAAAGGCCCGCATGATAAAAGTCCGCAGAAACCCCCTCATGCATTAAAATTCGTGCTATTTCCTGTGTTTCTCGTCGATTTCGCACATAAATGATCCCGCTCCCCCCGATTTTGCGAATAATTTTCAGCATTCGACCTTGTTTATTGGTTTCGGGAAGCACCATATAATGGAGATTGTCCCGATAAAAGCTCTTCTTCAGAACATGCTCCTCGCGAAATCCCAATTGGTCCTGAATATCCTGCACCACGTCCGGCGTAGCAGTCGCTGTAAGGGCCAAAAAAGGCACATCCGCATGCAATTCCCTCAAAGCGCTCAGCATTAAATAAGGTGGCCTGAAATCGTAGCCCCATTGGGAGATGCAATGCGCCTCGTCGATGGCAAAGAGATTGACCTTCATGTGGCGAATCCGCTCCCGGACCAATTCACTCATCAATCGTTCCGGGGACAAATACAAAAACTTGACCGGCCCATAGATGCAATTATCCAGGGCGATGTCCACTTCCCGTTTTTTCATTCCGGAATATATGGCTACGGCCTCCACGCCTCTGGCCTTCAAGTTTTCGACCTGATCTTTCATCAATGCGATCAGGGGCGTAATCACCAAACAAATCCCGTCCATCATCAAGGCGGGCACTTGGAAGCACAAGGATTTTCCTCCGCCAGTGGGCATCAGGGCTAAGGTGTCCCGCCCATCCAACACAGACTGTATAATATCCTCCTGCAGGGGACGAAATGAATCGTATCCCCAGTAGCTCTTCAATACGCTATAACGATCCTGCTCCATGGTTCAATCCATTACCCAAACATACGCAAAATTATCTTTTAACACTTCATATTCGATCTGTAGATTCTCTGCCTCCTCGACCAATTGATTAAGTTGACGCGGATAATTCGACCCATCAATGATCAATTTTTCCGCCGGATTCTCCGCTATAATTTCCTTCAAACTTCGTTCAGGATTATTTCGGATCAATAGGAGGTCCAAGTCCATTTTCGATCCCTCAATCGTCGATGTAGCTTCCCTTTCGTCCGAGGCTATTCCAACTAATCCTTGAGATTCGTCGTAAATTCCTATACCATATGGCCCCACCTGAATTCGCCCTGGACCAATTCGCAGTATATCATCTTGATATTTTTCTTCCATCGTAAAGAAGCGGACATCCTCCATGGGAGCATAACGTCGCAGGTAAGGCCAAACCGAATAATTGAGGCTACTATGGGTAGGATCCTCTAAATTTGAATAGAGCCAAACCTGTCCTCGTCCCGTATAGCTAATGGCCAATTGAGAACGCAGCTGATGGATAATCAAGGTGCGATCCATCCATTGACGATATTGTTTAACTGCAGCTGATGTGCTCAATAGGAACAAACAAGTCAGACCAGTCCAAAAGAAATGTTTTGCACGCTCCGTGTATGCAAACACCAGACTAAGCATTGCCATATAAATCAGCACGCATTCCCACCACGAAATCTCCAATCCCTGTAGGCTGGCCGCCGGAAGGCCCTGTATCCAATACAAGCCCGAATTCATGCGGTCAATTAAGCCACCCAAGAGAAAACCCAGTGTTTGTAATACAGGCTGGGACCATGCCGTCTCGGGAAACAGCAGTAGTGCAAAACCCAAATACATGATCGCTGTAGCCGGCAATACGACTAAGAGATTAGCCAATAGAAAATACACCGGAAATTGATGAAAATAAAACATCGCCAAGGGGAATGCTCCAGCTTGAGCGGCCATGGACATGGCCGAATAATCCGTAATGGGGCGAAGAAATCGGAATGGGACATGATAAAGGCTTAAGATTATGGGATTAAAAAAAACAATCCCCACCACCGCTAAGTAAGAAAGCTGGAATCCCAAATGAAACAATAATTTAGGTTCAATAAGTAGCAAAAAGAACGCAGAAGCAGCGATGTTATTGTAGGTGATCCCCCTGCGGCCCCCGGCGGCTGCCCACAGCACAAAACTGAGCATTAGCGCAGCCCGCATAACCGAGGGCGACAATCCCGTCAAAAAAGCATAAGCTTATATGGCCCCTATCAAAAGTGGAAATCGAAGGGCCTTTAGCAGTTTATTTCGATCCATCCAGAACAACATGGCCGCTAAAAGCCAAAAAACGATCACCACATGCATGCCCGAAACACTCAGAACGTGAATGGTACCGGTGGAAGAATACGTTTCTAATAATTCCCGACTCAGGTCCGCGCGATAGCCTAAAATAAGGGTGGAGGCAATGGCAAATGCATCTCCGTC
>DASRQK010000041.1:0-3720 GCA_035645875.1 Sphingobacteriaceae bacterium
AGTCTTTGATGTACCCCGGGTAGAAGTGGATGACTTTAAAGAATTGATCGAAAGGCATATGAAAAATGCCATGAAAATGTCTGTGCCCATTTTAGTCGAAATAGGCGAGGGAGAAAATTGGTTAGAAGCTCATTAATGGATGTGGGACCTGTAAAAGTAAGAGATATGCGAAACATGTTAACGCCATTTTTTTGTTGGTTGATTGCGGTGTTTCTTTTCACACCAGCGGCTAAGGCGCAAGACGTGGAGAGACCGATCGACGAGCCCTCTAAACTCACTTATTTTGAACATCTGCCTGGAGGAAAAACGCGGTTTTATTTTGATCAACATTATTTTCTTTCTGATAAGCATTGTCCCTTCACTCAAATAGAGCGAGATGCTGGTTTTGATAGGGAAAACAACCGCTTTGAAGGAGATTTCGTGGATTATGACCTGGCAGGAAAGGTCTTATTGACCGGGGCCTACCGTGCCGGATTGAAAGAAGGCGAGTTTAAAGCGTATCATGGGAATGGACAGCTAAAATGGGAAACGGTCTATGAGCAGGACGAGCCCAATGGTTTGAGCCATTATTACTATCCCGACGGCCGGCCAATGATTACGGTGTTTCACGGGGAAAAGGGCATTGAAATTCGAGATTATTGGGATCAAGAAGGAAAGCAACGCGTAAGTAATGGTCGCGGACGCTATGAAATGAGGATCGAGATTGACGGATACAATGAGTATGGCGCCGAGTTCATCACCCGTCGCGGTCGAATCCGGAATGGAAAACCCTATGGGCTTTGGATGGTGGATTTCGTTTTTCCAGACCGCACTACCGAATTTATCGGCGGAGAACGGTATGAGGACGGACGAATAAATCGATCCTATAATGAAGAATTATACGATTTATTGGGTGAATCGGGTCAAACTGCTTTATTGCCCCTCCCATGGTTTTTACGGGGAGAGGTATTGATCGGGAAGAAATGTACCATCGATGAGCACACCGGTTTTACGCAGTATTTGAGCGAGCTATTAGAAAGCTGGTTTGAAGGGCAGGCCAGTACTTGGATAGAGGGGAAGCGAAGTGAGTACCATGTGGTGGTGGACGATACCGGAGAAGCCTTATCCGTGGAGGCAGTAGAAGCCATAGGGGATGAAGCCTATTCCCAAGTCATTATGAACGTACTCGATAATGTATGGTGGATTCCCTCCTGGAAAGACGATGCGTATATCGCGGACACCTTGAAGGTTCATTTTGATGTCTATCATGACGCCGACCTCCATTCATTGCGTTTCGGCAATGTTCGCATTTCTCGCGGGGAAGGAAATTGATCCCCGGCGAAATAGCCTTGTGTAGAGGATAAAAAACACTATTTTTGAAAAAAAATAAAGATGAAATTTCATAAAGAAGGATATGTCAGTCTGATCGCGGTGCTTCTGTTGGGAGCTGCCATGGTGTTTGCTGCGCGGTATTTTGCCCCAGCTGTGGCGTGGTTGGAGATTTTGGCTTGGGTGGTGTCGGTATTTCTTTTGATTACGATTCTTCAATTTTTTCGCAGTCCAACTCGTCAGATCACGCTGGATGAGCTTGCTGTACTTTGTCCGGCAGATGGAAAGGTCGTCATTATTGAGGAGGCTGAAGAGCCCGAATATTTTCGTGGCCGACGACTTCAAGTTTCGGTGTTTATGTCTCCCATCAATGTTCACGTCAATCGAAATCCAGTGAGTGGCGTGGTGCGTTTTTTTAAATATCACCCCGGCAAGTTTTTGGTCGCTTGGCACCCAAAATCCTCGACGCTGAATGAGCGCACGACGATTGTGATCCAGACACCCCATGGACAGGAGGTCCTCATGCGTCAGATTGCCGGAGCATTGGCTCGACGAATCGTCTGGTATATCAAAGAAGGTGATCAAGTTCAGCAAGGAAACGAGTATGGTTTTATCAAATTCGGTTCGCGAGTCGATTTGTTCTTGCCGCTGGACACGACCATGGAGGTTCAGGTCGGTGATGTGGTGAAAGGCGGCGTGACCGTCCTTGGCCGCTTGGGCCAATAAATTTAAAATAAGCAACGCATGAAATTCAGATCATTGGTGTTTTTTAACGCCTTAATAATCGGTTTGGCTTTTGGGGCCATGCATTATTTCTTTCAACAACACCTGCTGAAGGCTGTGGCGGTGATGCTTATCGCTTTTGCCCTAGCTTTCGGACTGTTATATTATTTTATCGAACGCTATATACAGGGTAAGATTAAATTGATCTATAAAATGATCCGAAACCTCAAACTGGGAAAGGACCTGAAGGCTGCATTGGGGGATAAAATTAGCGATGATCCGATCAACGATGTAGAAAAAGAAGTGATTGATTGGGCCCGAGCGAAGAAGATTGAGATCGATCGTTTGCAGGATCAAGAAAAGTTCCGAAGGGAATTTTTGGCCAATATTTCTCACGAATTCAAAACCCCATTATTTGCTGTTCAAGGGTATTTGGACGCGCTGCAGGAGGGCATGATCGATGAGGATCGTAAATTGGCGGAACAATTTCTCGACAAAGCTTCAAAAAACATCGATCGATTGGGGTACTTGATCAAAGATTTAGACGAGATATCCAAATTGGAAAGTGGCCGCATCCCGGTCAGTTATCAAGGTTTTGATCTCACCCGCCTCATATTGGAAGTGATCGAATCCATGGAGGACAAAGGAAAACAGCATCAGGTCCAATTAATATTTAAGCAAAAATATCAGCAACAGACCATGGTGCGTGCAGATCGGGAGAAGATTAGGCAGGTTTTAGTGAACCTGATCGATAACTCCTTTAAATACGGAAAGTCAGGTGGACATACCTATATTCGGATCTACGAATTGTTTGAGCAGGTGCTCGTGGAGGTCACCGATGACGGCATTGGTATAGAGGAAAAGCACATTAACCGGGTCTTTGAGCGGTTCTTTCGTACAGATAAGAGTCGTTCTCGACAGATCGGGGGTAGTGGCTTAGGCTTGTCCATCGTGAAGCACATTATCGAAGCGCACGCTCAGACCATTAATGTGCGGAGCACCGAAGGTTTGGGAAGCACCTTTGCTTTCACGCTGGAGAAGTTGAAACCGAAATAACTTAAAATTATTTAGATGTCATTTAATAGATTAGTGAGGTATTTTCTACCTAAAGATCGAAAATTTCTCCCGCTATTCGGAGCCATGTGTCAGCGCCTGATGGAAATGTCTGAAACATTGGTCGAAGCGGTGAATTCCGAAGATCTTGAAGAGCGACATAGATTATTTTCCGTGATTGAGCGGATGGAGCATGAGTGTGATCAGCTGACCCATCAGGTGCATTTAGAATTGGGCCAAAGCATGTTTACCCCTTTTGACAGGGCCGATATTCATAGTTTGATTAGTTCTTTGGACGATGTGGCGGACTATATTCACGATTCATCTAACAGGATGCTGCTTTATAAAGTGGAGGTGATTACTGAGCCCATACGCGATATGGCAGCACTGATTCATCAAGCAACGGTAGAACTGGCCAAGGCGGTCGCGGAGTTAAAGGATCTCAAAAACTTCCGTAACATTACGGATGCCTGTGTGCGGATCAATACCATTGAGAATAAGGCCGATGATATATTCGACCGAGCTGTCGGGCAGCTGTTCGACTATGAGAAAGACGCCATTAGCCTGATCAAATACAAGGAAGTATTGTCTTCTCTGGAGACCGCTACGGATCGATGTGAGGATGTCGCAAATGTA
>DASRQK010000042.1:0-2179 GCA_035645875.1 Sphingobacteriaceae bacterium
TTCTTGGAGGCTCCAACAAAACCATTCAGTGCGCCTTGGGCCCATGATTCTCTTCCATCAAGGATTAGAAAGATGGTCATACAACAAATGATCGTTCTAAAAATCATAAATTTCAATGCTTCTAATGGGTCTGGACGTGACTTTAACTTCAAGCCCGCGACCAACCCGACTGGCCATCCGCTTTTCTAAATTGCTAATGTATTGCTTCACTTCAGCGATATAGCTTGCGCGATCCATGGTTTGAAAGCTCTCGTTTAGAAAGGGATTATAGGGATCGAATGTAGCTGGGACGGAACGTATGCTTTTAACAAAAAACTGGACCTCCCCCAAGCGATCTTCCAATTCCACAATTAAACCGGGTAAACCATGAAATTTCCAGGGACCATAAGGCGTTGGTATTTCCTTTGTAAACCAAGCTGTATAATCTCTTCCACCAAAGTTGCCCTGAGCTTCATAACATGTGAAATCCTGAATGAGCTTTTGCTTTCCCGTTATTTGCCATGAGATTTCTGGAAATTCTTCCCGTACCGCACAAAAGGTATTCTCACCCAGTAATCGTTCCAAATGAAACACGGTGGATGCTGTGGATTGTGACCAAATGTAATAGGTAGTCGTGTCCCGAATTTTAAAATTAAAACTTTGCTGATCAATTGCAGATGGTTCGACACTCAATTCTCCGTCATTTTGTTCCCTATGCGTATGATAAGTGAATAAACTACTTTCGGCTCCGACGAACAGGATGCCGTCAAACGTCAGGGGATCTCCCTGATTTAAAAGAAATGAATATGACACCTCTAATTGATAGTTCTCTTGCAGTCTTTCTTGAGCTCTCACCCCCATTAGACTGGACCCAACCATACACCATACGAGCAGTTGGAATTTTAATGGAATTATATTAATTTTCATCATTACGAAATCTTTTAGTTAACTGATCTAAAATGGAAGGAGGACTACCGTAATTAACGTTGAATATAGTCCATCCTTCCATGAGCGACAACAGCACTAATCCTAGTTAGAAGATTTTCTTGATCTCATTTTTTACTTCATTGAGCACCATCGTAGCGATCGTTCGACCACTTTTTGCCATGGTAGCACAATCACCACTCACTTCTACTGAAATTTTCAAGCTCACCGATCCAACATTCAACTCTCCGGTTACTGTCACTTTACATTGGAGATCTGCCTGATCCAGTGGAATCACCGATTCTAAATAATGTGCAATTTCATGCTCCAACTCAACCTCCGATTTGTCACCAATATCACCGAGATTAATTTGGAAACTTAATTCGGGATTATTCATCAAATCATCTGACTCTACCACCGTATTGGCCCAAGAAAAACTTCCCAATCCCATCAAAAGGACCAATGTCAATACAAACAACCTTTTCATCTCTTCTAAAATTAATTTTCCTCCCTACACTGTTCCAGGCCGTTCGGGTTACGCCTTCCGATGCATCGTATAAACAAAGGTCGGTCTACCCATTGCACAAAAAAAGCATTGACTTAAATTTAATGAAAATAAATTTCGCTATGGCTTACCAAATGATACCTTAATCACGATTTTAAAAGGTTCCCTATAATAATAAGTATACCGTTGCCGATCGTAGAGGATCGGCGCACCCTGCATTCGTAATTCATCTATAATACGAGAAAGCCTTGACACAGAGATGCCTAATCGTGCTGCAAATTCTACAGGACGTCCAGTTTTTTCTTGTTCAATGAGCCGATGAATCCGCTCTACTCGTTCTAAGTAATACAATAACTTCATTTCGCTCCCCCCTTTTCATCTGCTATTATAATAATATGTCGTTAAATTTAATAATTTTTATTTATTTTTAATTTTAAGCGAATATTATTCTGAATTTTATCTTATATTTGCATGAACATGATTGAGCTATTTACAGATGGGGCTTCGAGTGGAAATCCGGGGCCGGGAGGATATGGAGTCGTATTGAGGTCTGGGCCGCATTACAAAGAATTGTCAGCGGGATTTAGAAAAACAACGAATAATCGCATGGAGCTTCTCGCCGTGATTATCGGATTGGAGGCTTTAAAAAACCTCGGTCAGCAGGTGACCGTTTATTCAGATTCGAAATACGTGGTGGATTCTGTGGAAAAAGGTTGGGTTTTCAATTGGATGAAAAAAGGGTTTGCGGGGAAGAAAAATAAAGATTTGTGG
>DASRQK010000043.1:0-2640 GCA_035645875.1 Sphingobacteriaceae bacterium
ACTTTCCTATTTTTGAAAAAAACTTCAAACAGGTCGGTATACCGGAAGAAATTAAGTATTTGTCCATTATTGAATCCTCATTGGATCCGCATGCCGTTTCTCGGGTAGGCGCGACCGGCCCTTGGCAGTTTATGCATGCTACGGCTCGCGTGTATGGTTTGGAAATGAACCGGCTTATCGATGAGCGTAAAGATCCGGATATCGCCTCTCATGCTGCAGCCCGATACATTAAAGAAGCTTACGAACGTTTTGATGATTGGTTATTGGCGATTGCCGCCTATAATTGTGGTCCTGGAAACGTATTGAAGGCCATCAAGCGATCTGGAAAAGAAAATCCTGATTTTTGGGAAATTCAAGCCTACCTTCCTAGAGAAACCCGTAATTATATTCCCGCTTATATCGCGATGCTGTATGTGATGGAAAGTGCTTCGGATTTTGGTATTGAACCGGCTGAAACTGAACTACAGATCAAAACGGAAGTGGTTAATGTTCAAAGTAACCTTTCGCTGTCGACCTTGGCTGCGGTGTTACAAGAAGACGAATCCTTATTAGCGGCTTTGAATCCGGCCTATAAAGGTGGTAAAATCAATGGCAGTTTAGAGCAACCCAGACGGCTGGTTTTGCCGGAGGTGTCTATGGAATCCTACCCACATTTATATGCGGTGTTACATGAAGCGCACGCCTTGCCGGAGGCGACCAAACTGCTGCTGGCACAAGTCGATGCCGAAGTGTCTCAGTCCAATCCAAATGCATTAGATCAGCGTACGACTTACACGGTTCGTCGGGGTGATACACTCTCAGGGATCGCCAGCAAGCACAAAGGTGCGACTGTCTCGCGGATCAAAACAGCAAATAATTTGAAGAGTAATCGAATTCAGCCCGGTATGAAATTAATTATTACCTTTTAGGACAACCACGCAGCATCTTCCTGCACTTTTCCGCTTCCATCTTTGGCACGTAGAGAAACTGTCACATGCTCTTTCAAGGTCGTTGAAAGCTTCATGCCATAGTAATCACTATACACAGGGAATCGGTGGTGGCTGCGATCGATCAATACCGCGGTGCGCATTTTCTTCAAGGGGATATCAAAAAACACACCCATAGCATACGCTAAGGTCCGGCCACTACTTAACACGTCATCCACCAGGACGATGGTCTTGTTCTCTACATCGCTCACTGGAATATCCGTAGAGGCATCCAAAGAGCTTTTTTCTTTATCAACGGTGACCTTCATTAAAGTGATATTTTTTTCACTTTTGGAAATGTCCAGTAAATAGTCACTTAAGCGCTCGGCAATGATGTAGCCGTGCGGAGCGACACCCACCAATACGATTTCCTTCTCTTCGAAATTGTCCTCGAGAATTTGGTATGCGATCCGAATCAGTTTATGACTGATTTTTACCTGATCGAGGATCAATACCTTTTTGTTGGGTTCCATGGAATAGATTAGAAGTTCATTGCTCCAGAAACTACTGGTGGCGGCGCTAATTCAGGGAGGTTGTTTTCCGCTGTCAACACCCGTCCTCCGTCAAAATAGTAGCGTTTCCAATACGCTTCATTCAGGTTGCTGATCATTACACCCCGACTGGAGGATGCATGCGCGAATTTATCATCACCGATATAGACACCGATGTGCGTGATGTTTTTACTTCGGATTTTAAAGAACACCAAATCTCCGGACTTGAGTTCATCTTTTTTAACCGGACTTACTTGCGTATAGATGTTTCTACTGTTATAGCCCAAAGTCGTGTTGAAAACTTTATCGTAAACTTCGTAGGCAAATTTTGAACAATCTATGCCTTTCTTTGTTTTACCTCCAAGACGATACGGCGTGCCAATCCAATCGTAGATCACTTGATACAATTTGGTGTTGGTCGTCGCACTTACAGCAACGTCCATAATTTGGGCAAAGTATTCTTGTGCTAAATTGTCGGGGTCAGTAGTATTCACCTCAGCATGGGAGCTTTGACCGAATGCTGGTACACAAAACAATGGTAAAACCAGCGTCAACATTAAATTCTTTCTCATCAATATTGATTTTATCAAGCTAATTATCCTTATAAATCACACGGATACTTGGTCGTATCATCGATCGATCGCAAATTTATAAAATTGAATCCAATAAAACCCAATAAAACAAATTATTTTATGATTTTGTTTGGAATCTGCTAATATTTTATGTTGTTTTGTTCTCGTTAACCACATCGCGAAATTTGTTAACGAAATAAAGAAAGTTAAAATGTACGTTATTTCAATTATGACTACCATGATGATGTCCATCGGGATTACACTCGAAGGGGATATGCTGGTGTCGTGATTTAAGCACAATAAAAAATTAGACAGAAGCCTTCCCCAGAAAATCGGGAAGGCTTTTTTTTTGGAAATAAGAACGATCTCACATCAACACATTACTTGTATAAAATGAAAATTCTAAAATTTGGAGGCACATCGGTTGGAACGAGTGAAAGTATTCACGCATTATTAAATATTGTCAAAGACGCCTATGAAAATGGAGATCGTCCGCTGGTCGTCCTTTCTGCTATGGGAGGAGTCACCAACCAGTTAAACGACCTCGCGTTGGATGCGCAAAACGGGCAAGACGTGTCGGCAGGAATCGCAGCCATCGAAAAACGACATTTT
>DASRQK010000044.1:0-5308 GCA_035645875.1 Sphingobacteriaceae bacterium
CCTCGTCCACGAGTAGGTAAATTGGGTAAATAAGTCCACCCCCGTAGAGGGTCCATCGATCCGGTACCTGATCCATGGAAAGCGAAAAAAATCCGCATATAAAACCCAAGAAATCCGCCGACTGGGCTGATAGTGCAAGCCCACATATATCCCCTTTTCATTCTGGCTCCCACTCCCCGCGCCTGCAGCCTGCGCAAAAAAAGCATGGTAAGCCCGATGGTAATGCCGATGCTGTACGCCGAGCGAAAGGTGAGGATGCACGCTCAGTAATACCCCATTAAGAAATGCGGGCGCTTTGTTTTGCGCACTTGCCCATTCACCAAATATGTACATATTCCGAAAGTTTAACCGATAATATACACTCCCATTCCAGATTTGACTTCCTCGAAACGCGTATCGATTACGGAGCAATTCCTGAGGTTGCCAAAAAGCATTCAATATACTGGTATAAATGGTCGATCCGACACTCCAAGAATGGCTACCAAACTCCGCATTTAAGCCCGTTGTCCATTGGTCCACCTGACCTTTATTAGCCACTTCATTTGGCGTTCTATGCAATCCCGATGAACTCAAGGAGGCAAATATGGATCGGCCCGAGACGTCCTCACTGACTGAAGCGTCACGCTGCCGATAGGAAAGAAAGGGTGTCCATCGAACCTTTCTCCATTGCACGGTACCAGCCAGGCCCCTAAAAAAATTAATTTCATCCGCTGAGGTATGTAATTTTAATCCCGCGCCCTGCCGAGCGATGCCATGGAGCAGCGCTCCATTACCACCAGGGGAAAATCCCATCCAAATCCCTAAGCCCTGTCCAAATTGCAGAACATAATCTCCCAAGATGAACTGATCAAATATTCCCTGATTGCGCACCGCTACTCCTCCCGATAAATGATCGACCCCTACCGCCGATCCACTCGACCAGAATTTTTCTCCCGGGTCCTTTTCCATATTCAGAATCACCCGAAAACGGGAAGCATATTGATACTTGTACCGAAGTAAAATACGATCAGGCGAACCCAGGTATCGGGAGCGGCTATCATCTTTTATCCGATAGCCCAAGGGTGTTTCCAATCCCCTCCCATGGCGCAGCAACAGCTCATGTGCTCCTTCTTCTATAAGTTCCTGATAATTGATGGCCTGCAAGGTAGAAATCGGCTTCACACGCAATACATGAGCTAATAATTGGGCGGCAGCGGCATCCAATCCTGCTATGGATTGCAATTCCAGGATCGATAGAAATGCTCCACTCCGATTTCTATGCTCGATGATGCGACCCGCGATCAAAGGCGATAAAAAGCCTAATTCCATCAGGTCATCTGCACTCACCAGATTTAAATCAAGGGGATGTTGGACATAATAGGTCCAGCGCTCCATCCATTCACTCACGTCTGATGTTTCCGCCTCCTCTTCAGGCAGAAGATCCAGTAATTGTTCCAAAAACAACTCATAATCCAACCACTCGGATTCTTGAGCCCCGACACTCAGAAAGGAAAGCATCAGCACCAAAACCCCAACTATCACCATCTGAAAACATGCTATCCTCAGTTTCATCCCATCCTCCCTGCTACCAATTCACCCCTAAATCCAATTGGGGAGACCAGCCCAGTCGCTGATGAAAAACTCCGCTGACATCGATGCTCCACCATGATCTGGAAAACCCTACACCTGCGGCCGGTTGTAACCCCAACGTGGAAAGCCCCATTCTCAAGGTGAAGGTATCGGGTACCAGTTGATACTCCATTCCAGCGTGGGTATTAAACGGAAAGAATCGTTGATCCAAACGGAGAAGTACCTGATCACCCAGCCAATATTGTGACCCCACACCGATACGCATGACCCTTCGCTCCGTGTCCGAACGGATAACGGAAGGCGTATACAAGGAGTGACTTAGCGGGATGGGGCCAAATACCAGGCCCATCGTGAAGTCAGCAGTCCAATCGTATTGAATGCCCATCAGGATTTGAAATCGATGTTCTTCCAAATGGGCGGGGATCTTTAGCGCATGGAATTGCAAACCGATCGCCATCCGAAGTTGCGGGCCAAAAGATCTTCCGAGATAAGCACCCAAAAGGCGATCGTAATACGCCTCGGGTAAGGTGTATTGCACATAGGACGCACCTAAGTGAAGCATGGAAACCGGGCGCGCAAACAACAATGCTTGAGCACTTACATCCGGTTGATGATGACTGTAGTGATGTGCCAACAACAGACCCTGACCCTTCATGGTAGCCATTCCCGCCGGATTGGCCAATAAACTACCTACCTCCCCCGAAAATCCAAAGCCAGCGCCCCCAGTAGCGCTTATTCGACCTACCTGCGTGATCTGGGCGCGTGACTGCGTATAAAAAGCAGCAAGAAACAGACCCAATACCACGAAAATCACACAACTCCAAATGCTCACCCGCATAAATCACCCTCCTATTTCTTCAAAGTTAAGAAATAAGGGGGTAAATCCAAAATACATTGAAAATAATTTTCTAAATACTAAAGTTGAGTGACTGACTATTTACTCCTAATCGCCTCTACCGGGTCCAGACGCGCGGCCATAACCGCAGGGATGATGCCTGAAACCAATCCGATAATCGTAGATAAGAGAAAGGTCCACATCACCATGGTGAAACTGACGACAATTCCCACATCCGCCGTTATCTTGACTAAGAAGGCAAAGAAATATACCATTCCTAAGCCCAGCAATCCCCCAATCAGACATAAAGCCACTGCTTCAATGAGAAATTGCAGTAATATAAAGTAATTTTTGGCCCCCAAAGATTTTTGAATACCGATGATATGGGTTCGCTCCTTAACCGAGACGAACATGATGTTAGCAATGCTGAAGCCACCCACCAGGATAGAAAAAATCCCGATAAAAAAACCAGCCCAGTTAATCATATCAAACATTTGATCCAGCTGAGCCGAAATAATCGTCGTTTTATTGATCGAAAAATCGTCCTCCTCCTGCGGGCTTATACGCCGGATCGAACGCATCAGGCCCCTCAATTCACTCTCAGTTTCATCCAATTCCACGCCCACTGATCCATCCACGATAATGGTCGGTGAATAGCGTCGTACATTGACCAGATTTCGCGCTAAATTAAAGGGGATCATAATGGTATTATCATTGGACACATCCAATAGCATCCCCTCTCCCTCCTTCTTAAAAACCCCGATCACCGACATCTTCCGCCCCATTAAATGGATGGATTTACCGATCGGATCATCGGCAGGAAAAAGTCCCTCGGCGATGGTCGCTCCAATGATCGCCACCGTAGCACCACGACTGGATTCCGATTCAGTAAAATACCGGCCGTACTCGATATCCAGGTCTTGGATATCGTAGATTTCATGGGTATTGGCACTGACCGACAAGCCTGAAACATCATTGTTACCATACTTAGCCGTTCGCCCTCCGATGTTAATGGTAAAAGCGACCGCATCGGAAGTCGTCATCCGCTCTTTCAATAATTCATAATCTCTGAGCGTGGGATCCGGGCGATTCACATAACGCCACCAAGGGTATTCTCCCCCGCCACCCCAAGGGAATTTTTGGATAAAAAGCGTGTTACTACCCAGTTTAGCCACACTTGTCTCCAGATTAGCCCGCAGTGTGGACACCGCAGAAAAGACACCAATTATGGTCATAATTCCTATGGTAATTCCCAGCAGGGACAATACCGTTCTGGTGCGATTCTCCCGCAATGCAGCAAACGCAAACCCAAAACTTTCGTAGATTAACTTCAGCAGTAACATATATTCTTTGACGTCCTAACCGTCCTGAAGTTACAAGCGATTGGAAAAAATGAAAAAATAAGCTACTTTGCGTAGTTTTACCACATATACTTACTTCATATCACAACGTATATTATTTTAAAAACCATCTAAACAAAAATGAAGAAAAACTACACCCTACTGTGGCTCATGCTTTTATTGCCTTTTTTCGCATTGGCCCAGAGCCCTCAAAAAGCCAATTATCAGCTGGCTTCCCGGTTTTCGCCGGAGAAATTGCGCAAAATGATCTTTTCGACCAGCGTCAGACCAAACTGGTTACGCGATGGAGATCGGTTTTGGTACGATTATGAAACGTCAGAAGGCAAAAAATGGTACATCGTGGATCCATCCGCGCGCCGTAAAGAATTGCTTTTTGACCATGCAGACATGGCTGCCCAATTGACCCGATTGGTAAAAGACCCGATGGATGCGCAGCACTTGGATTTACGCAATATTCGTTTCAATGAAGATGAGCGTAGTTTTCGATTTGAAGTGAACAGCACGAAAGACACGGTGAAATCTGCGGAAGAACGGGAAAAACTCACCAATAAATCCGACACTCTAAAGAAAAAAGTCTTCTACCTGGAGTACGATTTACAAACCCGTCGTGTGGTGGAGCTGGCCGATAGCCTAAAACCTCGACCGAATCTATCCTGGGCTTCTTTCTCACCCGATACCAGTGTCGTGATCTTCGCCAAAAATTACAACCTGTAATGGATGGATCGTGAAAATTACCTAAAAGTGCAGAAAAATGAGAAAGACAGCACCATCGTGGAGCATCAATTTACCACGGACGGCATTCAATACTACGCTTGGGGTGGGGACCAATACAGCACCACGACGGGGGATGAAAAAAGTGATGAAGAGGCCAAAGAAGAACGTCGTCGTGCTTCGATCATTTGGTCGCCGGATGGAAAATATTTTTTGGTGACCCGAAAGGACAATCGTCATTTGAATGCCATGTGGGTGATCAACAATGTCGGCGGGAAACGTCCTACACTGGAAACCTATAAATACCAAATGCCGGGCGAAGCCGACAGCACGGAGCAGGAATTGCATCTGTTTGATTTTGCGACGAAAAAACCGACACAGCTGGATGTCCATGCCTTCAAAAACCAGACCCTATCCATCTGGACCAGTCCCCTGCCGACCAATATGCAGCCTGGGGACATTCGGATTTCCACCTGGTTAGGCGATAACGAAAACTTCTTCTTTGCGCGCAGCAGCCGTGATCTGAAGCGCATCGATGTGATGAAAATGAACGTCACCGAACGCGCCGCCAAGGTATTGGTCGAGGAACGAATGAACACCTATCAAGACATCAATAGACCACATTTAATTCAGAATGGCAGCGAATTTATCCATTGGTCCCAGCGAGACGGATGGGGTCATTATTACCTGTATGATGGGGAGGGAAACTTGAAAAACCAAATCACTTCCGGTGAGTTTTACAGCTCGGCCATCGCGGGGGTCAATGAGCGGACGCGCACCCTGTATTTTGTGGCCAATGGTCGTGAAAATGACGAAGATCCTTATTTTAAGC
>DASRQK010000045.1:0-3006 GCA_035645875.1 Sphingobacteriaceae bacterium
GCTGATCGCACGATTGCGCCTGATTCATGCCAGCCCGTTGTTTAATGGGGGGCCGGTGGCCAGTTCCTATTTCGGGAATTGGATCCGTTCTACGGATGATGCACACTATGTCTCGCAGCAATATGATGAAAGTCGTTGGGCTGTCGCAGCCGCTGCGGCTAAACGCGTCATGGATATGGGACGTTATAAACTCTTTACCGTTCCGGCTGACGATCGTACCAAGCCTTTGCCCGAAGGTGTCACTTCTGATCCCAACTATTATGGGACTTATCCGAACGGTGCGAGTGGAATCGATGCCTATAAATCCTACTCAGACATCTTCACTGGTGAGGCAGTAGCCGCGATCAACCCAGAATTTATTTGGGGACGGAGCACCGGATACCTGGCCGAATTTATCAGTAGAGGATCCATGCCTCCTTCTCTGGGCGGATGGGGACGTTTCTCGGTGACCCAAAAAGTGGTGGACGCTTACCTCATGGATGATGGGCGCACCAAGGAAGAGGCTCGCGGAGATACGTATTTCGAAACAGAGGCGGACTTGCCCCCTGGAAGCACGTTTGAGGATTTGTTTACTCCTCAGGCCAAATCTTTTTCGGGTTATCCGATGAATGCCGGTGTCTTTAAGATGTATGATAACCGTGAAATGCGATTTTATGCCTCCATTGGTTTTAATGAGGCGATTTGGCAAGCGCTTTCGAGTACGACCTTTAACATGCATACGGCGAAGTATTACTATCAGGATCTCGATGGTCGGGGCGGCGTTAGTGCGACATCTCCCAACTATCCAATTACCGGATATGTGATCAAAAAGTATAACCACCCTTACGATGCATTTAATGGAACCGGTGCGCGTCATATTCCAAAATCTTATGCGATTATTCGATATGCCGAAATCCTACTTTCCTATGCGGAGGCCTTGAATAATTTGACCCAAAGCCATACCGTCGAGTTAGGGGGCCAATCTTATACGGTGAATCGCGACGTGGATGAAATCAGTGGCGCATTTAATCTGGTCCGTTACCGTGCCGGTTTGCCTGGCCTGTCCAGTACTCAGCTTTCCAACCCAAGCGCTGTTCAGGCAGAGATCGAACGGGAACGCATGGTGGAATTCCTTTGGGAGAATCGTCGCTTTTACGATGTCCGCCGATGGGGTATCTATGAGGAGACCGAACGGGAGCCCATCCGCGGCATGAATCCAGATGGCCCAGATCGCGAAACCTATTACAGAAGGACAATTCCTGGAACTTCCTCCTTCCTCACACGAATCGTGGATAAGAAATTGGTGTGGTTACCGATTCCACGTGCAGAGATGAGAAGGCTACCTTCCTTGGATCAAAATCCTGGCTATAACTAAAAACAATCAATGAAGATGAAAAAAACATATTTAGCTGTACTCAGCCTGGCTTTTTTGCTCGTTTCCTGTAACGATGATCAGTTATTCGAAAAGGAAATGTATAAAAATGTGGTGGCTTTGATCAGCAGTGATTACCATAATACCTTTCAAGAAGTCGTGCACCTCACCGGTGAGGATGAGATCGTAGCGTATATCGCAGCATCTACCGGCGGCACACATGCACCTTCGCAAGATTTAGTTATAGGTTTGGAAGAGGATGCGGAGCCATTGGCCCAATATAATTGGTCTGTCTTCGATGCAGATGAACGTCTATACGCTAAATCCTTACCTGCTGATAAATATGAAATTGTGGATTATCAGATCCGCATAGCGGCAGGTGAACGGACGGGGAGGACGATGATTCGCTTGCGTCCTGATGGCCTGTCACCTGATTCGAGCTATTTTATAGGTTTGCGAGCTACAGACGTATCTGGTGTGGAGCTTAATCCCACAAAAAGCACCATGCTGTATCAAATTTTATTGAAAAATGATTATGCTTCTCAGGCGGATAATTCTTTGTACACCATGACTGGGATGAAAAATCAAATGGCAACTGCTGCGAATAAGCAATTATTTCCATTGACCCATAATTCGGTGCGGATGGTGGCTGGTAATGAAGTCTTCGAAGCCTCCGAGGCGGCTATCGCTCAGAATTCCTTGATTTTAGAAGTCGATGAGCAAAATAATGTGACGATAAAACCCTATAAAGACATTCAGATTAGACAGATAGATGGGGACCCTATGTACCCTAATGTTTTCACCTTGGAGGAATCCTATGGACGTCGGACCAATGTTTTCCTGCTCTCGTACGAGTATGTATGGGGTAATGAAACACATGTTATGCAGGAACGGGTCGAAATGCAGGTTCAATAAACAAAACAGAATCAAAAGGTACAAAAGACTTGATTTTCATAAAAGGCCGCTCCAATTTATTTGGAGTGGCTTTTTATGTTTAGTGTCTCAGCTGGAAGCGCGTGTTGTTTGGGGTAGTAGCCTCGACAGGAATCGAACCTGTATCTAAAGTTTAGGAAACTTCTATTCTATCCGTTGAACTACGAGGCCAAATATTTCTCCTGCGATTAATTTCACTTGTTTGTGAGCAACCGTTTCACTTGTTTGTGAGCAACCGTGTAGGATTGCAAATTTAGTCCTTTAGGACTATTAAATAAAATTTATTTAAAAAGGTCCAATTGTTTGCCGGAAGGGGGCCGAAACAAATCGCTGCGCAGGGGCCGACGTTCCGTGGGCCCCATGTAACGGCGCCGGTAGAGCTGGATCAGCTGCGCGATTTGATCCGCGATCGGACCGTCGCCGTGCATGCGCTTGCCCCAGCGATTGTCGTTCACCCGGCCCTCGTGGCAGGAGGCGATCAGTTTCAGTACTTTTTGAGCCCGATCGGGATACGCCTTATAAATCCAATCTTCGAACAAGGGACCGATCGCTCCATTAAGCCTCACCACGGTGTACGACACATCGCTGGCTCCGTGCCGTGCGGCAGCCTCGATCAATTTAGGGATCCCATCCATATTAAGACCAGGAATCACTGGAGCACACATTAACCGCACGGGCACTCCGGCCTCTGCTAATGCGCGGATGACCCGAAGTCTTTTCTG
>DASRQK010000046.1:0-2032 GCA_035645875.1 Sphingobacteriaceae bacterium
CGCAGCTGACCTGATCGCAGGAGGACGCTTACAGCTCGGCATCAGTCGGGGTTCTCCGGAGCAGGTGATCGATGGTTGGCGTCATTTCGGATACGAACCGGAAAAAGGTGAAAACGATGCCACCATGGCGCGCAGAAATGCGATTGAATTCCTGGATAAGCTCAGCGGCAGAGGCTTTGCCGAGCCTAATCCGAACCCGATGTTTCCCAATCCTCCCGGATTGTTAAGACTGGAACCGCATTCCGAAGGATTGAGAGATCGTATTTGGTGGGGCGCGGGCTCCAATGGTACGGCAATCTGGGCTGCAGAACACGGCATGAACCTACAGAGCTCCACCTTGAAGGACGATGAAAATGGTAAACCTTTCCACGTCCAACAAGCAGAACAGATCCGAGCCTACAGAGAAGCCTGGAAGAAGGCAGGGCATGAGCGTGAACCGCGCGTGTCTGTCAGCCGTTCCATTTTCGCCCTGATAAACGATCTGGATCGCCTGTACTTTGGTGAGCGAAGTGAAGTGCATGACCAGATCGGGATCATAGACAATACGCGATCGATTTTTGGTCGCAGTTATGCAGCCGAGCCCGACAAATTAATCGAACAATTAGCGAAAGATGAAGCGATACAAGAAGCGGACACGCTTTTGCTAACCGTACCGAACACCCTGGGGGTAGAATATAATGTACATGTGTTGGAATCCATCATCCAGCACGTGGCACCGGGCCTGGGTTGGCGCTAAAAAACAAAATATTCCGTATGTTTGGTAGATGAAGATTGCCCTGGCCACTTATACTAAGCAAGCGAAGTTTGAACAAGGAGTCTCTGTAGATGAAGATGCGGATCTTTCGCATTTTCTAAAGGCAAAGGGACTCGAAGTAGAGCTGACCATTTGGAACGATCCGAGAGTGGATTGGAAACGATTTGATACGGTCATCATCAAATCCACCTGGGATTACCATGACCAACCTGAGGCGTTTTTAACTTGGATGAAGGACCTCGAGCGCCAAAGCATACGATTATTAAATAGTCGACAAACCGTGGCCTGGAATTATCATAAAAAGTACCTGGGTGAGGTCGCTGATCAAAATCTTCCGGTCATCCCCTCTCGCTACTTGAACCGAGGATCGGACTTTGATCCAAATCTGTTCGTCGACTTGAAAACAGAAAAAATCGTGGTCAAGCCCTGTGTGAGTGCCGGTGCGGATAATACCTTGGTCATCGAACGTGCAATGCTGGATCAGCATATACAAGTGGTGAACCGCCTCAGTCGAGACAGGGACCTGATCGTTCAGCCTTTTTTAGAATCGATCCGAGAAGGTGAATGGTCCTTCATGTTTTTTAATGGAGTCTTTAGCCATTGTGCCTTAAAAACGCCTAAGCAAGGAGATTTCAGAGTCCAACATCACCACGGGGGAAGTGTTTCTTTTCCGACGGCAGACGCCAGCCACATCATCCAGGCACAATCTTACCTACACATCCTTCCGGACCCCACGCTTTACGCCCGCATAGATGGAGTAATCCTAGATGGAAACTTTGTATTGATGGAAATGGAACTGATCGAACCGTATTTATTCCTGAATAGCCAGGATCAATGGATGGAGAATTTCTATCAGGCATTGGTCCAAATGACCAAAATTTTATAAAACTATCCAGGAATGGTGTAAAATTCCTAAAAAAATATGGCCGATATTTGTCAGATAGATCAATCTTATAGATATGGCAAGTCAAACTTTAAATAAAAACAAGTCATCTGTTCGGGAAACCTACCCGGTGTTGGGCCTAAACTGTGCTTCCTGTGCCAGTAGCGCTCAAAGCATTTTAGAGCATGAGCCGGGAGTAACCTACGCTTCAGTAAATTACGGAACCGGGAATCTCGTGGTGGAATATGAACCCGCAAGGACGAATCCAACTCGCCTGCAACAAGCGGTCCAATCGGTGGGCTATGATTTGCTTTTGGCCGATGAAAATGAGCAACAAGAAACCTTAGAGCAGCTTCAAGCTAAAAAATACAAAAATCTCAAGCAACGAACGACCT
>DASRQK010000047.1:0-4552 GCA_035645875.1 Sphingobacteriaceae bacterium
TGTAGTCCACCGTCGATCCATACCACCGCTTTTCCTTGTTGAGCTAATTTACGTGCCTCTTCTTCATCAATCTCAGCTCGAGCCATTTTTTGAGATATAGCTCGATATTGTTCCATGTTCTGAATGTTGTCTGAGGAAGAAACGACGAGCATGTACTGCCTTCTCCCTTCTTCGGTTTCCCCAATATCGACCAATTTGACCCGATCGGAAGCCGCATCCAGCTTTTTAAAATAAGCTTCGGTTTGTGTAAAGTTAGCTAAATGGTAATCGTCACCAATATTAAACCCAAAATGCGATTTCGGGCTGGGGACATTCGTTTGTGCCTGACTCAAAAAAGGAGCAAGCAACACAAACATCACCATGATGGAACTCCATAGATGTCTTGTTTTTTTCATACTAAATGAGATTTAATAAATTTGGTTATTGCTAAAAACCAAAGATAGTGATATCCCTGAATGATAATAGGCTGTTTCGTATTTGTTACGAATACCGAGCTGTGCTACACCAAATGGAAAAGAATATGATGGATGGGAAGTGAGGCGCTAATTACAATACTCGATCTAATCGGAAAAAAGTAAAGTCAAAGGCATGTTTTTCATCTTGGGAATGACGTTCAAGTTCATGAACATGCCATTCGGACATGTCGAGTTCAGGAAAAAATGTGTCCGCATCGATGCTTGTATCAACCCGTGTTAAGTAGATTCTGTCGGTACGAGGTAGAATTTGACGGTAAATCTCTCCACCTCCTATGAAGAAAACTTCATCTTCGTTTTTACATAGCGCTAGCGCTTCTTCCATGGAAGTGACCACCTCTATTCCCTCCGCCTGAAAATGGGCACTGCGGGTGATAACGATATTTCTTCGATGGGGTAGGGGCTTTCCTATGGATTGAAAGGTTCTGCGTCCCATTACTACCGTATGACCCGAGGTCACTTTTTTGAAAAATTTCAAGTCAGTCGGAAGATGCCACAATAACTGATTGTCCTTACCTATGGCTCGATTGGAGGCGTATGCGACGACAATACTGATCAATGGTGATTGTTGGACCATGTTTGTTGGGATATCTTGAATTGACCCTATAAAAACAGTTACACCGCTACGGGTGCTTTAATATGTGCTTGCGGTTCATAGTTCTGAAGTTCAAAATCTTCGAACTTGAATTCAAAAAGATCGTTAACTTCAGGATTTAGCACCATGGTGGGTAAATGGCCTGGAGATCGACTCAATTGTAGTTTCGCTTGTTCAAAATGATTGCTGTATAGATGTGCATCGCCAAAGCTATGTATAAAATCACCTAAATCCATATCACAAACCTGCGCCACCATCATCGTTAATAATGCATATGACGCAATATTAAAAGGTACGCCCAAAAATATATCTGCACTCCGTTGATAGAGTTGACAGGAAAGACGGGGCTTTTTTACCCCTTTCTGTGGTTCGGCGGGTGCCACATAAAATTGAAAAAATGCATGGCAGGGCGGGAGAGCCATGTGTTCAATCTCGGCGACATTCCATGCAGAAACAATAATTCTTCGGGAATCCGGATTGTTTTTTAATTGGTCTAGAACCAATTTAATCTGATCAATATGCTTCCCGTCCGGAGTGGGCCAAGTTCTCCACTGTGAGCCATAAACTGGCCCCAGATTCCCCTCCGCGTCTGCCCATTCATCCCAAATGCTTACGCCATTTTCCTTTAAATAGGAAATGTTGGTTTCGCCTTTCAAAAACCAGATCAATTCATGAATAATCGACCTAAGGTGAACCTTTTTTGTGGTTACAAGCGGAAAGCCCTGACTCAGGTCAAAGCGCATCTGATAACCAAAAACACTTCGGGTTCCTGTTCCAGTTCGGTCCTGTTTGTCCACACCATGCGTATAAACATGGCGCATAAGATCAAGATACTGTTGCATAAATGATGTGGTTCTCTATTATGAAAGGTAAAGATACATAAATTTTTTATGTATTTTTGCGCGTATCATGATGAATAAAAAAGTAGCTTTTTATACTTTAGGTTGCAAGTTGAATTTTTCGGAAACTTCTTCCATTGGGAGAGTATTCCAAGATGCTGGTTATCAAATTGTACCCTTTAACGAAAAAGCGGACATCTATGTGATCAATACATGTTCGGTCACGGATCATGCGGATCGGAAATGCAGAAAAGTAGTGAAGGAAGCACTCAAATACTCACCGAAGGCATACATTACCGTTGTGGGCTGTTATGCGCAGCTAAAACCCCAGGAAATCGTCGAGATTCCCGGTGTAGATATGGTTTTGGGAGCCGCCGAAAAATTTAATATTATCGAGCACATTGACGACTTGACCAAACAGCCGAAAGCGATCGTACACAATGCGCCTATTGAGGAAACGAATATTTTCGTTCCCGCGTTTTCCATTGGAGATCGGACCCGAACCTTTTTAAAAGTTCAAGACGGTTGTGATTATACCTGTACGTTCTGTACCATCCCACAGGCACGGGGGAAAAGTCGAAGCGGCCAAATTGAAGATATTGTTCAGCAAGCTGAGGAAATTGTTCGATCAGGAGTCAAAGAAATCGTGTTGACTGGAGTAAATATTGGTGATTTCGGGATTCGAGACGGAGTGCGGGAGCACACTTTCTTCGATCTGGTAAAAGCTTTGGATGAAGTAGATGGAATAGATCGCTTTAGAATTTCTTCCATCGAGCCAAACCTCTTAAAGGATGAGTTGATTGAATTTGTAGCAAACTCTCGTCGTTTTGTTCCCCATTTTCATATGCCGCTACAGTCGGGATCCAATCCGGTGTTGGCCAAAATGAGGCGGAGGTATAAACGCGAGCTTTACGCGCAACGGGTGGAAAAAATACGTGCGTTGATGCCCGAATGTTGTATTGGAGTGGATGTGATTGTGGGATTCCCGGGTGAAACGGAAGAAGATTTTTTAGAAACCTATCATTTTCTGAACGAATTAGATATTGCATACCTGCATGTATTTACATATTCTGAAAGAGAAAACACCATTGCAGCCCAGATGGAAGGAGCGATTCCAGGATCCCAAAGAAGTGATCGCAGCAAACGATTACACATCTTATCGGAAAAGAAACGTCGCGCTTTTTACGAAAGCCAAAAGGGCCGCACAGAAGAAGTTTTATTCGAAGGAGACACAAAAGATGGCTTTATGCATGGATTTAGTCGGAATTACGTCAAAGTCCGTACGCCATATGATCCCTTATTGATCAATGAACTGCTGTCGGTTCGTTTGTTGGATATTGCTGACACTGAAGATATGATTGTCGATCCTGTGATGGCGTATTGATCATATTAAATTAATCTTCAAGATAATCAGCTAGTTCAGTTAAAATCTCGAAAAAACTTCGTAAAAAGTTTTAAAAATCCAAAAAAGGGGCTACATTTGCATTCCCCAAACAGATCAGGACTTGTTCCGAACGTGTTTAGGTAAGGGGTACCATAGCTCAGTTGGTAGAGCAAAGGACTGAAAATCCTTGTGTCGCTGGTTCGAATCCAGCTGGTACCACAAATAGCTTCGGGGATAACCGAAGCTATTTTCGTTTTGCTGAATACCTTTCAGTTTATAAGGGAAATTAGCTCAGTTGGTTTAGAGCACTACCTCGACAAGGTAGGGGTCACTGGTTCGAGCCCAGTATTTCCCACTTTTACTTCCCTCAAGTAATCCACCACACATCACGTACATTTCTGCGATCTCTTGCTATTATCATCATAGAATAGAGTATCCATCCAGAGCGATATTTTTTTGGATATAAGCAATTATTAGGACATAAAAAAAGGCCGCCTCCGTACTTGGAAGCGGCCTCTAAATGGTATTTTAAAGAGACTAGAAGGGATGAATTACTTCTTGCCTTCTTCGCCTTCCATTTGTTGTTTCAGCTGCGCTAAAACATCCAGATCACCCAATGTAGACTTCTCTACTGAATCCTTCACTTTCTTCACCGCTGAAGTAGCTGCTTTAGCTTCTTTCTTACGGTTGTTGAATTCTTCTACACGGGCTTCGGCACGCTCGTCTTCCCAGATGCGGGAATGAGAGATGACCAGGCGCTTATTCTCTTTATTGAATTCAATGATCTTAAAATCGATCGTTTCGTCCGCTACCAATGAAGTACCGTCTTCTTTTACACTATGTTTAGCAGGAGCAAATCCTTCTACACCATAAGGTAAAGCAACGATATTTCCTTTCTCACCGACTTTGATCACCGTACCTTCATGGATGGAATCAATCGTAAAGATTGTTTCGAAAGTATCCCAAGGATTCTCTTCCAATTGTTTGTGACCTAAGCTCAGTTTGCGGTTTTCTTCGTCCAATTCTAAAACAACCACTTCCAATTCTTCACCTACTTTAGTGAATTCATTTGGATGATTGATTTTCTTGGACCACGATAGATCAGAGATATGAATTAAGCCGTCAATGCCTTCCTCTAGTTCAACAAAGACTCCGAAGTTGGTCATGTTCTTAACGACAGCTTTCTGTTTTGAACCTACAGGGTAACGCTCGGCGATATCCTTCCATGGATCTGGAGTAAGTTGCTTAATACCTAAGCTCA
>DASRQK010000048.1:0-10824 GCA_035645875.1 Sphingobacteriaceae bacterium
CCTCAAAATAATCGCAAACCAACTTCTGAATATAGTCCATGGAAATCTCCTTATGCGAATTCTTGATGAAGTTTTTCAGCATGGTCTTGGCCAGGTTCAGGTCAATTTCTTTCTTGTTCAATGTAGATTGAGCCAAAAGAGATACCATCGCGCCTTCCAATTCCCGAACATTGTTATCGATCTGGTGTGCCATGTATTCAATCACATCTTCCGGAAGTTCGATCCCATCGCTGTACATTTTCTTCTTCAATATGGCCATGCGGGTCTCCAAATCCGGCACTTGTATATCGGCGGAGAGTCCCCATTTAAAACGACTGAGCAATCGCTCTTCCAATCCAGCCAGATCCCTGGGTGGTTTGTCCGCTGTCAATATAATCTGTTTTCCTGACTGGTGAAGGTGATTAAAGATATGGAAGAAAATATCCTGCGTTCGCTCTTTGCCCGCAAAGTTGTGAATATCGTCCATGATAATGACATCCATAGCTTGGTAGAAATTCACAAAATCATTGATGGTGTTATTCTTTAAGGAGTCTACAAATTGTTGACAAAACTTTTCGCAAGATACATAGATGACCAACTTATCCGGCAACTTCTGCTTAATCTCGTTTCCAATAGCTTGCGCCAAATGTGTTTTGCCCAAGCCCACCCCACCGTAGATCATCAGGGGGTTAAATGAGGTGCCCCCCGGTCGAGCTGCCACAGCACAACCTGCGGAACGTGCCAATCGATTACATTCTCCTTCTATAAAATTATCGAAAGTGTAGTTTTGATTTAATTGCGGATCCACCTGCAACTTTTTCAGGCCGGGGATCACAAATGGATTTTTAATGTCCTTATTTAGAGATACGGGCACTGGCATGGACTGCTTTTTGCCCTCTGCCCCATTCCCACTGGAAGGCATGTTCGTCGTATAAGGATTACTCGTCGAAGATTTTTCGACGACAATATTATACTCTAATCGACCATTCTCACCTAACTGCTTTTTGATTGTTTTGCGTAGCAAGCCTACATAATGCTCCTCCAGCCATTCGTAAAAAAACAAACTCGGTACTTGAATAGTCAAAACGTTGCCTTCCAATTTTACAGCCTTAACCGGCTCAAACCAGGTCTTGAAACTCTGCGCCGGAATATTGTCTTTTATGATCTGAAGACAACTCTCCCAAACACTGACACTCGTTTTCTCCATTCTATATTTCTTAATAAATTGATTCCCAATGATTGATAAAAAAATGTGGATAACTTATCCTAAAAACGAAGATGACAAAAAATATCCACCAAAAAAACAAAAAGTTCAAATAAACGTTTATCAGCTTATTATCAGGCTTCTAAATTGTAATATCACCACTAAAGACGAACCTTTTAACACGCACAAAAAATTATGCACATTCCTTTCGGTTGATCGACAGCAGTAGCCTGGGAGACTCCCAAGGACTGATGTTAAAAGCGTAAAAGGATCCCTATTACAGTTCCTGAATTGGCTGGCTAAAGTTAACAATTAATTCGTGTAGAACAAACAAAAAATTTACAATCTTCAGTTTTGATTCAGAAGATGTATATTTGTCCTATATAGAGAAGAAAAAAGCCTATGCGCTTCAGTGAGATTATCGGACATCAAGAAACAAAAGCAAAATTGATCCAAACCGTTTTGGACAATCGGGTAAGTCATGCCCAGTTGTTTGCTGGACCGGAGGGAAACGGGGCGCTGGCATTGGCGATCGCATATGCACAATTCTTGAACTGTACCGATAGGCTACCGACGGATAGCTGCGGTGTGTGTGCCAATTGCAGGAAGTATGAAAAATACATTCATCCGGATCTGCACTTTTCCTATCCTTTTTTCGCGACACAGAAAACCGATACCGCTACCACTTTTTTAGAGACTTGGCGGCACGCCTTATTAAAGCATCCGTACCTGAGTATGGAGGATTGGCGGGCCGTCAGTGAAGTAGAGAACAAGCAGGCTAACATCAATATCGCTGAGGCGCATGATATCATCAAAAAACTCAGCTTCAAGGCGTATGAGGCCGAATACAAGGTGTTAATCATGTGGCTACCGGAATACCTGGACAAGTACGGAAATGCCTTATTGAAACTGATCGAGGAGCCGCCGGCCAAGACCTTGTTTTTATTGATCAGCGAGGATAGTGATCGGATTTTAAACACCATACGCTCCCGCACCCAATTGGTCAAAATCAGGGCATACAGCGATTTGGAGATTAGTCAACACCTTCGGGACGGGCAGCATATGGATCCGGATCGGGCAGAAGAGATCGCATTGATGAGCGAGGGAAATATGTCGGTGGCTCAAAAATTGGTCGAAGAAAAGGAAGGAGCCTTTTTCGAATTGATGGTTCACTGGTTACGCTATTGCGTCACCGATTCAGGGCGCTCGCTGATTTCCTATTGTGAGGATCAATTGGTCAGCTTAGGTCGAGAAAACCAAAAAAGTTTTCTGCGCTATACGCTACAGATGATGCGCGCGGTGGTGTTGGAAAAACTGGGCGCAGGAACGATCCAGCCGCTCTCACCCGCTGCGCAGGACTTTGTAAAAAAGTTTGGCCGCAACTATCAAATCGAACAAATACAACACATGATCGGACTGCTGGAGCAGGCCATTTATCATATAGAACGAAATTCAAACACCAAGTTACTGTTTTTAGATTTATCTTTGCAGTTCGTACTGGTGTACAAATACAACACGTTCCGCGAGAAAGCGGACTCAATAATATAAATATAGATAGATTATGGGATGCAATAGCTGCGCATCCGGGGGTGGTTGTGGAAGTGGTTCCACGCCAGCAGGTTGCCAAAACAATGGTGCCTGCATGACCAGCGGATGTAATAAATTAGATGTATACGATTGGCTGAGCCACATGGACATGCCGACAAATTATAAACCTTTTGACATCATAGAAGTTCGATTTAAAGGATCCAGAAAAGATTTCTACATCAATCAAGACAATCTCTACCTGGAAATGGGTGAGCTGGTCGCCGTAGAATCAGCCACTGGTGGATACGATATCGGACATGTCTCGCTGACCGGTGAATTGGTCCGACTTCAACTCAAGAAAAACCGCACAAAGCCCGAAGATGTCGAGAAAAAAATCTACCGAAAAGCCACGGATAACGATATTGCCAAATGGCAGGCTGCGAAAGATTTGGAATGGGAAACCATGCATCGAGCGCGGACCCTTGCGCTGGATTTAGGACTTTCCATGAAAATCAGTGATGTGGATTATCAAGGGGATAAAACCAAAGCAACTTTTTACTACACCGCTGACGGCCGCGTAGATTTTAGGGAATTGATCAAAAATATGGCGGAGGCTTTCCGAATCCGGATAGAAATGCGCCAAATCGGCATGCGACAGGAGGCCAGTCGTCTGGGAGGAATCGGTGCCTGCGGTAGGGAGTTATGCTGCTCTACTTGGTTGACGGACTTTAAGACGGTGTCCACCTCGGCTGCTCGGTATCAAAACCTTTCCTTGAACACGCTGAAATTGGCGGGACAATGCGGAAAATTAAAGTGCTGTCTGAACTACGAATTAGACAGTTATATGGATGCGCTCAAAGATATCCCGAACAATGTGGACCGAATCGAAACGGCCAATGGGGTCGCCTTCCTGCAGAAAACCGATATTTTTAAAAAATTGATGTGGTTTAGTCATCCCGGAGACGAGAATTGGATTGCCATTCCTGCTGCACGTGTTCGGGAGATCAAAAAACTCAATGAAGCCGGTGAAAAACCAGTAGAAACCGGTATAGAATTGGAAGAGCCCGTTCTGGAGAAAACCGCCACCTTTGATTATGAAAACGTCGTGGGTCAGGAAAGTCTGACACGCTTGGATGAAAAGAATAAAAAACGGAAAAAAGGAAGAGGCTCCAGAAAAAAATCAGGCGGCAAAGCTGCAGATGGACCGAAAGCCGCAGGGATGGCTTCGACAGGGACCCCGGCCCCTACGAAACGCAGACGAGGAAGCGCTGGGCCCAAAAGATCGGGCGAACGACCGGCTTCGGCAGCGGAGCAGAAAGCTGGAGAAAATCCGACACCGGCTCGAAAAAGCCGGAGAAGACCGAATAATCGCCGACGTCCAGGGAACAATGAGGGGAATAAAGAGGGATAAAATGAAGTCATCTAGACGGTTCAGAGGCTTTACGGCTGCTCTTCTCTTGCTTTGCATGAGTTTCCAAGTCAGCTGCCAGCACGAGCCTGCTCTTCTGGATGAGTATGTACAGATCCCCCAGCGAAAATGGGAATATGATTTCAAGCCAGAGTTTGTCCTTCAGGTGAAGGAAACGGGGCCCTATCGGCTCCTTGTAAACTTGCGTCATACGCCTTCCTATCGTTACTCCAATCTCTTCGTCCGCGTGCAGGTCAGGCCAGTGCTGGAAAACGGCCT
Organism: Sphingobacteriaceae bacterium; assembly: GCA_035645875.1. Classification (GTDB taxonomy): domain Bacteria; phylum Bacteroidota; class Bacteroidia; order Sphingobacteriales; family Sphingobacteriaceae; genus DASRQK01. The sequence goes on from DASRQK010000048.1 coordinate 4,398, forward strand.
ATTCGACGGTCCGGGCGAAGATCCGCTGCGGTATGAGCTGCACATAGCCGAGCCCGATGGGCGATGGCTGGGCACCCAAAGTGGTGGTCTCTATAGTCTGCGCGAAATGGTCAATGAAGATTTTTTCTTTCCAGACACCGGCACCTTCAAAATTTACTTGGAACAAAACATGCGGGACAATCCCTTGGAGGGTGTAGCGTCCGCAGGCCTAAAGCTCCAACGAGTTAATTAGGCATCCGCCTTGCAAATTGGATCACGGCTTGGTAGTCCTCCCTATTAATGCCTTGACTTTCCATCACGTGGGCGGTCGCCGTTGGAACAGCTAAGACGCGCACCCTATAAAACATCGTGCTCGTGGTGGCATCCACGTCCCTGCTGATATAAAACCGCGTATAACTTGGGAAATTACTGAATTGTAAACGAAAATTTTCCAGCCCTACATTTCCAGGAATTGGACGCCAAATATCAGGATTCATCGAACCATTGGCATAAACAAGTAGCAAATGGTCATTAAAAGTAACTGGCAAGTCAAAGTAGGCAGCGATGATTCGCGAAGCAGGAATTTCCAAATTCTCGATGAAGAATTCGAGAATTTTCATATTGCCTGGTAATCCTTGAAGACCAGTGGCGCCTGTGGGTCCGGTCGCTCCACGCGGGCCGACTGCACCAGTGGCGCCTGTTGCTCCGGTTGCGCCTCTTGGCCCCGCTTCACCCGTGGTTCCCGCTTCACCAGTAGGCCCCGTTTCACCTGTAGGTCCAGTTTCTCCTCGAGGCCCTATTTCTCCTCGCTCACCCTGCTCACCACGCTCACCTTTTTCGCCCCGATCTCCCTTATCTCCTTTCTCACCCTGAATTCCTGGAGGCCCCTGAGGACCTTCTTCTTTTTTACATCCGGCTGCAATTACACTAATTAGAAAGAAGCAGGTCACTATTTTTTTCATTTGGTTCAATACACGCATGGCATAAAAATTTTAGATTCACTTGAAGCTTTTGGATCAAAAGTATGACGGCAAGATGGTACTGTATTGTAAAAATTCCCCTATATTTACCCATGCCCCTAGGGCATCGTAAAAAGAAACAGGATTATCATATGAACAACATAGAAAATAAAGTCGCTTACATCACTGGTGGATCAAAAGGTATTGGATACGGAATCGCAGAGGCCCTTTTAAAAGCAGGGATGAAGGTCGCCATATCGGGCAGAAATCCCAAAGCGATCCAGCGCGCAAAAGAGAAATTAGGTAACGATCATGTGCTCGCCTTAGTTTCAGATGTGAGAAATTATGAAGATGAACAAAGAGCGACCACCGCGATTTTAAAGGAATTTGGACGTCTGGACGTCGTAATTGCCAATGCCGGAGTAGGGAAATTTTCGCCCGTTTATGAAATGAGCTTGGAAGACTGGAACATGATGATCGACACCAACTTAACCGGTGTTTTTCACACCCTAAAAGCCAGTGCGGAACAACTAATTCAAAACAAGGGGTATTACATTTCCATCGCGAGTTTAGCGGGCACAAACTTTTTTGCCCAGGGTGCTGGTTACAATGCATCAAAATTCGGCGTTGTCGGGTTTACTCAGGCTGCCATGCTGGACCTCAGAGCCCATGATGTCAAATGTACGACGATTATGCCCGGTTCGGTTACTTCACATTTTAACGAACACACGCCGAACGAAAAAGACGGATGGAAAATTCAGCCCGAGGACATTGGGCAAATGGTAGTCCACTTATTGGAAATGAATCCGAATGTATTGCCGAGCAAGATCGAGGTAAGGCCAACCAAAACTTCCTCCTAGTGGTGAAGGATGATCAGGACTCGGTAAAACTGAGTTCTTTGATCCCAAAATCGACCAGATGTCCATTAAAATCCAGCTGCAGTCGGCCCTCCGAAGTAACTCCCACGATTTTACCCCGAACTGGGACTCCGTCGATCCAGTACGTGTGAACTTCACCGAATTGATAGAGCTTTTCGTAGTAGGCAGCAAGAAGCTCGGTCTGTTGTCCGGATTTAAAGGCTAAGTACCGGTCTTCAATTCGCATACAAAGCACATCCAACAATGCTCTCAAATCGAAATCTTGGTGGATCAATTGCTTGAGGGAACATAATTTTGTACTGATCTCGGGAGGAAAATGGACTTGATTGACATTGATCCCAATACCGATCACACTGAGTTTCCAGCGTGTTCCGATGAAACTGTTTTCAATGAGTATCCCAGCTATTTTTTTGCGGTTTACAAAAATATCATTGGGCCACTTCACATGAATGTGTTCCATGGGGGACAATATAGACTCCAGGACGTCTGTCAATGCCAAGCCGATCGCCACATTTAGGAGGAAAGGCTGGCTGGCGGAAGGTCCGGTGGGGTACAATAAGAGACTAAAGGTAAGATTTTTGCCCGGTTCACTCTGCCAAACTGCGCCCTGTTGGCCTTTTCCGGAAAATTGGTCGACTGCCATTATTACAGTACCTTCTGGAAATGGCGTAGATTTTGACAATTGATCCTTGAGAAAATCATTGGTCGAAGGAATGGAAGCCAGCGTTATGCGATTTCTTCCGATAAAACCACGTGAAAATATGTTATTTTCCAATATATTGTTATTTTAGCGAGAGAATATGAAACACATCGCTTCAAAACTATAATTTTTTTAATGGTAAAAAAAGAGAACGATCGTTTTTCCACACGTTTATCCGATATCATCATACAGGGAATTCAGGAAAAAAAAGGAAATGAAATAGTGCGTTTAGACCTGCGAGCAGTCAAAGGTTCGGTAACTGATTATTTCGTGGTGTGTCATGCCGATTCAGCCGCGCAGATCAGTGCAATCACAAAAAGCATAGAAGATGAGGTGTATAAGGCATTGAAACAGGATCCGTGGCGGAAAGAGGGATTGGAACAAGGTGAGTGGGTTATTCTGGATTTTGTGGATGTGGTCGTACACATTTTCCGTACGGATCTGCGCAGCCATTATGGCATAGAAGATCTGTGGGGGGATGCCGAAGCCCAATATTTTCAAAGTGCCTAAGGGAATTGGTCCCGAGAAATCAACTTAACATCTTAAGCAATGACCCGAAGAGGGGAATCTTCAAAAGATAAAATATTAGAAAGGAAAGCATGAAACAAGTGCCAAGTAAGAAAGTAACACCAAAGCCACCCAAGTTTAATATTATGTGGCTGTGGCTGGCGATGATATTAGGGATTGTGTCGTTGAACCTATTTTTCAATGACGACAAGCCTAAAGAAATCAGTTATCAGGAGTTTGAAGCAGATCTACTTTTGAGTGGAGATGTGGAAAAATTAGTAGCCTACAAAAAAAATGACCTGCTTTTTGTCGAGGTATTTATCGACACGGAACGTTTAAGTGATGACAAATACAGTGACGTACAGCCCAGCAGTAACAGTTTGGCTTTTGCCCAACGCGTGGGTCCGCAGTATTTATTCACGGAAGGCTCCTACGATGCTTTGGAGCGCAAACTAAATGCAGCGCAGGAAGAGATCGATAAGAATGACCGCGTCACCTTGCAATTGGAAGATCGAACCAATGCCTGGAGCGGATGGATATTTTCCTTGATGCTGCCTTTATTACTGATTATATTCTTCTGGATATTTATCATGCGCCGCATGGGCGGTGGTGGTGGAGGTCCGGGAGGCCAAATCTTTAATATCGGTAAGTCCAAAGCCACACTTTTCGATAAGGAAGCGCAGATTAAAATCACGTTTAATGATGTAGCCGGATTGGAAGAAGCCAAACAGGAAGTGATGGAAATCGTAGACTTCTTGAAAAACCCGAAAAAATACACCAATCTGGGTGGTAAAATTCCGAAGGGTGCATTGCTCGTGGGTTCTCCGGGAACGGGAAAGACATTATTAGCGAAAGCGGTAGCCGGGGAAGCGCAAGTTCCATTTTTCTCCCTGTCGGGTTCGGATTTTGTGGAGATGTTTGTCGGGGTAGGTGCTTCGCGGGTACGGGACCTATTTCGTCAAGCCAAAGACAAAGCGCCTTGTATCATCTTCATCGATGAGATCGATGCGATAGGTCGAGCTCGGGGGAAAAATTCCATGATGGGCGGAAACGATGAACGCGAAAACACATTGAACCAATTATTGGTGGAAATGGATGGATTCGGCACCGATTCGGGGATCATCATTATGGCGGCCACTAACCGTCCCGATGTGCTGGATTCTGCCCTTTTGAGGCCGGGTCGTTTTGACCGTCAAATTTCCATAGACAAACCGGATCTAAAGGGCCGGGAACAAATCTTTAAGGTGCATTTGAAACCGCTGAAACTGGCGGGAGAAGTAGATGCCAAAAAACTTTCGGCACAGACTCCGGGCTTTGCGGGTGCAGAGATCGCCAATGTGTGTAACGAAGCAGCTTTGATCGCTGCCCGAAATAATAAAGACGCGGTGGATATGGATGATTTCCACGACGCTATAGACCGGGTCATCGGAGGATTGGAAAAGAAAAACAAGATCATCTCTCCGGAAGAGAAGCGGATCGTGGCTTACCACGAGGCCGGGCACGCCATTGCGGGCTGGTTCCTGGAGCATGCCGATCCTTTGGTGAAGGTGTCCATTGTCCCAAGAGGAGTAGCAGCCTTAGGGTATGCACAATACCTACCTAAGGAACAATTCCTCTATACAACGGAACAATTGATCGATACCATGTGCATGACCATGGGCGGTCGGGTCGCAGAAGACATCACCTTTGGAAAGATTTCTACCGGTGCGCAGAACGATTTGGAGCGCATCACTAAACTGGCCTATGCCATGGTGACAGTATACGGCATGAGTGACAAGGTGGGCAATATTTCCTTCAATGATGGACAAGAGTCCCAATTCCAAAAACCGTATTCGGAGCGCACGGCAGAATTGATCGATACGGAGGTTAGGGAATTGATCGAAACCGTGTACGCTAAAACTAAGGAACTTCTCCTGGAAAATCAGGAAGGTATGATCGCCTTAGCAGAAAAACTATTGGAGAAAGAAATCTTATTCCAGTCTGATTTAGAAGTCATCTTGGGTAAGCGTCCATTCGATAATCGCACTACTTACGATGAATTCGTGAATAGCGATGAAGGCATGGAGGGTAGTACGCCAGTCGAAGAGGTCATCCAAGTCGGTGAGCCGAAAGATGTGGCCGATGTGACGAAAGTAAAAGATCCCGAAGTGGATGAAAAAGATGTGAATAAAACAGAGGCTACCGGATGGACGGCAGACTCAAATAACAAGGACAAGCGCGATTAAGAAAGCTGTCCTCCTACTCCCCTATGGGAAAAAACACCAGAAGTACAACCGCAAAGGAGCGAATGCTTAAAAAGATTAGGCATTCGCTTTTGCAAAGACGAGAGAACCCCTACCCTCATTTTGAGGACAGCCCCCTCTTTCACGAGATTGAGGAAGCATTACCGGTGCATTTTGCGGAACAATTTACCGAGCAAGGCGGGCAATTCCTGTATTGCGACAGCGAGCTTCAACTCATGGAATCCCTACTCAGCCTGATCGATGAAAAGGACCTGAAGCAAATTTTGGTGGTGGAACCGGCCGTTCGGGAGATTTTGGATCGCTATGAATTTCCCTATTTGCGCCATGTGGAAGATTTGGCTGCAGTGGATTTGGGCATCAGTACCTGCGAGGCTCTGGTCGCGCGGGATGGGTCCATTATATGGAGCGATCGCGGCGAAGCCTTGTATCAATTACCGGCCTTAGCCCCTAATCACTTGATCTTTGCAGGTGTGGGACAAATCATTCCAGACCTCAAAGAAGCCCTGGCATACCTTCAAAAAAAATACACAAACGGACTCCCGTCTGTTCTCCGAAATCTGAAAGGCGCAGGCGCGCAAAAACGCTACGTTTTTCTACTGGATTATTGAATTTTCTACCTATTTTTACGCTAAATTACTAATTTTTTTAGTATTTTTGAGCATGAAAGGACGTGGGGCACAATTAAATCCAGACAACCGATTTCTGGCACAACGTTATACGGCAGATGATCCCGATGGGGTGGATCCACTTCATGAACCGGATCCGGATCCCGACACCGAGTTTCTGGCAGATCATGCGCGTTCTGCGATTAGCAAGAATAACAGTGTGGATATTTCCTTCGAGTACTCCGTGAATCCTTACCAAGGATGTGAGCATGGCTGCGTGTATTGTTATGCCCGAAATTCCCATGAGTACCGAGGCTTCAGCGCTGGGCTGGATTTTGAACAGAAAATCTTGGTGAAGCACGATATTGTGGGGCTGCTGGAGCAGGAATTTCGCCGTAAAAACTACCGTGTTTCACCGATCACCCTCTCCGGAAATACGGATTGTTATCAGCCCGTGGAACGGAAGCTGCGGTTGACCCGAGGTCTGCTGGAGCTGATGTTAAGGTACGGGCATCCGGTTTCCTTGATCACAAAGAATAGTTTGATTTTGAGGGAC
>DASRQK010000049.1:0-6232 GCA_035645875.1 Sphingobacteriaceae bacterium
GCGGCCGTGGCGAATCCGGTGGATTCGCTGCGCGACGAGTAAGGATGAAGGAACAAAGACAAAAGGACTAAAAACAGTTGCCCTGCTCCCACCATATGCAGAATGGTTGGTGCGCTATTCGGCAGAAACCAGATCAAACACGTGGAATTTAGCTAACTTTGCCATCAGTTTCACTTAATTATCAGCATAGTGTCTTTAGATAAGTTAAAACTTAGTAAACGTCTTCATGGCAACATGAATGCCCTGGGTTATATTACAGCAAAAGAATTTCAGTTAAGGTCTCTCTCCCGGATCATTGGTGGGCATAGTCTGATCGGCATTGCCCCGAAAGGAGCCGGAAAGACCACCTCTTATGTCTTGGGGGTGCTGATGCGCTTGAAATATACGCAGGACGAGGCTCCCAAAGTCTTGATTTTAGTGCCAGATGAGGATAGAATTGCCGAAATAGTGGATCGTTTTCTGACTATCAGCCAGAATAAGGAGCTGTATATCATGGGACTGAAAACCAGTAGAGGAATGGAAGAGGAGATCGAGGATCTGGTCCGCGGGGTGGATATTGTGGTGGCGACTCCTGCCCGAGCCAGGGCGGTATATTTAAAACTGGGGCTAAATCTGAATCGTATCCAGACATTTGTCATTGATGATGCGGAAGAGATCGTGAAACAAGGCATGCAAACAACGGTTCGGGAGCTGGCACAGAGTTGTGGCAAGGTCCAGTATTTGGCGTTTAGTACCGTCATAGATGAAAAACTGCATTTGATGATCGATGACTTTATGCCTTTTGCGGCGGTTGTCGAACTCGCTGAATAGCGTTTTATTGTTAACACGACTTAACATTTATCATGTAAAATTGCTTTGTTCATATTTCAATTTTCAAGTATTATTGCAAATAATACTTTGCAAAATGGAGAAATTAGGGACGGAAAAAAGCAAGTTCCTGGAATTGATCATGCCTGCTTTATTGTGCCGCATTCTGTTCATAAATGGACAATTACTGTCCGAATTCGGACAGACCACAAATAAATCTAATAATCATCTATTTGATTTACATCTACTTATCAAATTGGCGTGCTAAATGCATGAATAGTGTACCAAGATAAATCGCCATGATAAGAAATCATTTTAAAACCGCTTGACGGACACTTAAAAGCCACCCCACTTACACCGCGACAAACCTGATCGGGCTGATGGATATCCGTCCTTGATTAATGGGGCGCCACAAGGAATGACGAAAGCCTTGACGGAAGATTTTCCCGAAATCACGGGGCAGGCTCCTATCAACATTTCAGACTCCAAATTAATGCTCGATTCATTGGAGGGCCGGTATGCTGAATTATCTATTTTAGAATCGAATGTACACTTTTTCGATTTATTTGACACGGAACGCCGAGAAGGAAATCCGAGACAAATTTCGCCTCATATCAAAAATCTGGCCATCACAGAATCTGCACATGAACGGTATTTTAACGGGCCATCCTCATCGCACCAGAGCCTCGCGTCTTTTCTCCGGATAAACCCGGCGGCTTTCTGGCTCAATACATGCTGGTCCAGACCGGCACAGATACAGCTGCTTTGACGGCCAAAATTAACAATTGGTATAGCCTGAAAATTTCACCCGATTCGGAACAATCCAATAAATTTGTCCTCCAATCCATCAAAGATATCCATCTTCGCTCCGAAACGGGTTGGAATAGTCCCATGCGGGATATCTACCTACTTACAGGTATAGGGCTACTCATCTTAATTTTAGTTTGCATCAATTATGTCAACCTCACCTTTGCCCATGCCGTACAAAAAACAATAGATTCGGGAGTCCGCAAGGTGCTCGGGGCCAATCGCATGCATTTCTTCTACCAAATAGGAGCAGAAAGCTTCCTGCTTTTTGGTATCGCCCTGATAATGAGGAAAAGAAACAGGTTTTAGTCACCATCACCGCTGATTTTGATTTTCAAGAAACTATAGGTCTAAAAGTCCTAGAAGGTCGTTCATTAAACCCCAAATTTGCAGAGGACGAGGGAAATATAAAAATGAACAATATACTCATTTCAGAAACGGGTGAGAAAAACCTTAATTTTGGCTTGGGAGCACTAACTACCGAAGTCAATTTCACTCCCGTGGGAATCATCCAAGATGTCCATGCTGGAAAACTTCGCATACCGGATCGGAATCCCGATACAACTATTCGTTCTGACAGGTATCATCGCTTTAATCAGTATGCTGAGTGTCGTAGGTTGGCAAGCAGCCCGAGCCGCTGTCGCTAATCCAGTAGATTCCCTGCGTGATGAGTAATCTTTCATCTTTTCCAGTATCAAAGCCACACAAAACTATTAAAATTGCGATTTGATTCTAAAATTTAATATTAATTTTGCGATTACATCCTTAATTTTCATATTTTTGTAGGAGTTATGATTAAAAGAGATATTAAAGAGGCAGTTCAGAAACGCTTGGATGACCAAAAGGCTATTGTACTTTTCGGACCAAGGCAAGTCGGAAAAAGTACATTGATCCAGCAGCTTTCGTCTGATTTCAACCAGCCAGTCACCCACTGGAATGGAGATGATGCAGATATCCGGACGCTGCTGTCTAATCCGACCAGTTCTCTTCTAAAAACTTACCTTGGAAATACCCGGACCCTGGTCATCGATGAAGCACAGCGTATCCAGAATATCGGATTGACCATCAAGATTATCATTGATCAGTTGCCGGAAGTCAAAGTAATCGCGACCGGCTCTTCCTCCTTTGAGCTGGCAAACCATATCAATGAACCGCTCACCGGTAGAAAATGGGAATTTCAGTTATTTCCTTTTTCATTTTCCGAAATGGCTAACCATCAAGGAGTACTAGAAGAAAAACGCCTGCTCCCTGTTCGTTTGGTGTACGGAAGTTATCCGGAGATCATTAACTATCCCGGTGAAGAAGAAACACGTTTAAAGCATTTGACGGATAGCTACCTATATAAAGATATCCTGACTTGGGAACGCATACAGAAACCGGATAAAATGGAGAAACTGGTGCAAGCCCTTGCCTTTCAAGTCGGAAGTGAAGTATCCTATCACGAACTGGGTCAGCTTACGGGACTGGATAATCAAACTGTGGAAAGGTATATTGATCTATTGGAGAAAGTTTTCATTGTTTTCCGATTGGGTTCATTGAGCCGAAATCTGAGGAATGAATTGAAAAAAAGCCAAAAATATTACTTTTATGACAATGGGTTAAGGAATGCGGTCATCAATCAATTCAGTCCGGCAAATCTGCGCCAGGATATCGGTGCACTTTGGGAAAATTACCTGATCAGTGAACGTATGAAATTCCTATCCTACCAGCAAATAAACACGAACAGATACTTCTGGCGAACCCACGCTCAGCAGGAAATTGATTATATCGAGGAGAGAAATGGAGAGATGTCAGCTTTTGAATTCAAATGGAATCCCAAAAGTAAAGCCCGCTTTTCCAAAACTTTTTTAAATGCCTATCCCGATACCAGGCTCACCAAAATTATGACCCCGGAGAATTATATGGAATTTATATACCAATAACCTCATTATGTTCATAAATGGACGATTACTGTCCGAATTCGGACAGAGTCATCTATAAAACAAACAAGTAATGCACTGATCATAAGTAATTTAATTATTTGGCGTACTAAATGCATGAATAATTTATCATGATCAAAACTTCTATAAAAACGACCTTGCGTTACCTATGGCGGAATAGACTTTTCACCATACTAAACATATTGGGCCTGACCATCGGCATCAGTGCCTGCTGGATGGTGTATCGCATTGTCGATTACGAATTGAGCTATGACAAGCAGCACCCCGAGGGAGATCGAATCTATCAAATGGTAGGACGATACAGGGTCGATGGTGTGGAAAGCGGTTTTGGTGGTGTACCATTGCCCCTGGCTCCAGCCTTGACGGAAGATATGACCGGCGTAGAACTGGTGGTACCTATCTATAATCAATATGTGGAGACGCTGACCGTGCCCACAACTGGATCGTCTCCTGAAAAAACCATAGAAAGTCCCGATGTAGTAGCCACCTTGTCCACTTATTTTGATATGGTGGCCCACCGCTGGCTGGTGGGTGATAAAAATACAGCACTGGATGCGCCGGACAAAGTTGTGTTGACCCAATCGCGCGCGCAGGAATACTTTCCAGGCTTGGATCCCGAAGATATACTGGGCAAAACCCTGTTTCATGACACCCTGGCTCGGACCGTGACGGGAATAGTGGCGGACCTCGACTATCCGAGCAGCTTTGAGGAGAAAGAATTTATTGCGGTGTCTACCAAAGATTGGTTGTCAGATAATTGGCGAGGATCCAACTCTAACCACTTGGTTTTCGTTAAGGTAACTAAGGGAGTATCCATTGAGCCGATTGTAGATTTTGCGAACGATAGGCGGCTTGAATTTACCGCTGATTTCCAAAAGGAATACGGCATGGAATCCTGGTTTGAAGCATTGCCCTTACCGGAGAAGCATTTTGCCGGGGAATACGCGACCGGCTCACGATCGGCGAGCATGAACACCCTGTATGGATTAATGGGCATCGGGTTTTTCCTCTTAATTCTGGCCTGTATCAATTACATCAACCTCAGCACGGCACAAATCCCCCAGCGCGCGAAAGAAATCGGGGTTCGCAAGACCCTGGGCGGGACGCCCCGCAGACTGATTGGCCAGTTTATCGTGGAAACATTAGTCATCGTGAGTGCAGCACTTTTGCTGTCCATCCCGACCGTATACCTTTTTACTCACCTTTTTCCAGAATTTATCCCCGAAGGCTTGACAGCGTTTCAGAATCCAGTGGGTGCCGTATTGTTTTTGATCGGACTGCTTGTCATCATTACCCTCGCCTCCAGCAGTTATCCGGCATGGTTGATTACCCGGGTTCGCACCGTACAGGTACTGAAAGGACAATCCGAGAAAATTTCAGGAGCAGGGCTTAACCTCCGAAAATCATTAATTGTATTCCAATTCGTCATTGCGCAGGTGTTCGTGATCAGTGCGCTCATCATCGCGCAACAACTCAATTATACGCTATCAAAAGACCTCGGCTTCACACATGATGCAGTAGTAACGATACCCATGCCCTACCGGTCTGACCAAGGAGCTGACATTGATCCCTTTATTTACAAACAAGCTTTGGCACAACGCTCAGAAATCGCAGGCGTGGCATTGGGTCATGAACCGCTAAACAACAATCACTGGGGCACCGACCTAACTTTTCTTAGCGATACCGGGCAGATACGGGTCAATCTCCCCCACAAATACATCGACGCCGATTACCTCCCACTCTATCAACTAAAATTATTGGCGGGGACCAATATCCAACAAACGGATACCTTACGCGACCTCCTCATTAACGATGCGGCACGGAAAGCATTTGGCTTTGATTCGCCGGAAATGGCTATAGGCCAATCTCTCATTTATCAAAACAAATCATACCCGATCGTCGGCGTAGTGGCAGATTTCCACCAGAAAGATCTACATGTGGAGGTAGAGCCCATCTTCTTGGCCGTGTCCACCCAACGAAGCTCCTTACAAACCTTTAATATCAAACTGCCGTCGGACCGATCACAGTGGAAAAAAACCTTTACAGTCGTGGAACAAGAATGGGCGAAAATTTACCCTAACGCGCCCTTCAATTACCGCTTCAGCGACGAGCGGATCAAAAGCCTTTACGAATCCGAACACCGAATGTCCAAACTCATTGGCTTGGCGACAGGGATCACGATCTTCATCAGCTGCCTTGGCCTCTTTGGCCTGGCCACGCTGACCGCTTTCCAGCGCACCAAAGAAATCGGTATCCGCAAAGTCCTCGGCGCCTCCATATCCGGCATCGTAGGCATGCTATCCAAGGATTTCGTCAAATTAGTTTGCATCGCCATCCTCATCGCCTCCCCGGTAGCCTGGTGGGCCATGAACCACTGGCTCGATGACTTTGCCTACCGTATCGAGATCCAATGGTGGATGTTTGCTACAGCCGGTTTACTGGCGGTCGTGATCGCACTCCTGACGGTGGCCACGCAAGCCATCCGAGCGGCTGTCGCGAATCCGGTGGAGTCGCTGCGCGACGATTAGCGACTAAGGATTGGAGGAACAAGGACAGGAGGAACAAGGACAGAAAGAGAAAAGACAAAAGGACTGCGCGCTACTGGTTAAATGTGCAGGATAGAGTTTTTGATCTTCGTTCTACAGGGCTTGATGCTGCGAAGTGCTTGTGTGTGAGTG
>DASRQK010000050.1:0-4043 GCA_035645875.1 Sphingobacteriaceae bacterium
CTTCATACGCGATCTTCAAATTCCAGTAGAACGCGTAGAGGATCTCACCGGCTATCCATCCATCTTAGGCGGACGGGTTAAGACCTTACACCCGAATGTCTTCGGTGGTATTTTGTCCCGTCGGGAATTGGGGGAAGATCAGGCCCAATTGGATCAATACAAGATCCCAGAAATCGACTTGGTGATCGTGGATCTCTATCCCTTCGAGGAAACGGTAGCCTCGGGAGCAAGCGAATCTGAGGTAATCGAAAAAATCGATATCGGCGGCATTTCCCTGATTCGGGCGGCAGCCAAAAACCATAAAGATGTAGTCATTTTATCATCCAAGGATGATTATGGGAAATTGGAACAAATCCTGAGGGAGCATAAAGGGCAGACACATTTAGCACATCGTTTGGATTTTGCCAAACGAGCTTTTCAAGTTTCTTCCCATTACGACACCGCCATTTTCAATTATTTTAACCGGGAAAACCCCCTGGACGTACTGAAGATCAGTGAACATCGTGCCCAAAGCCTTCGGTACGGAGAGAACCCGCACCAAAAAGGGGTATTTTATGGTGACTTGAGTGCCATGTTTGATCAACTAAATGGGAAGGAATTGTCCTACAATAATTTAGTGGATGTGGACGCAGCGGTGGCATTGATCGATGAATTCACAGACGATGAGCCCACGATTGGGATCTTAAAGCACACCAATGCCTGTGGTTTAGCCAGCTCGCCCCGATTGATTGATGCCTGGAAAAAAGCCTTAGCGGGTGATCCTGTTTCTGCTTTCGGTGGGGTGATTATCAGTAACCGTGAAATCGACGTAGAAACCGCAGATCAAATCAATAACCTGTTTTTTGAAGTGCTGATCGCACCTGCGTACCAGGAGGAGGCATTGACCCTTTTAAGTGGTAAAAAGAATAGAATCTTATTAAAAAGAAAGCCTGTATTACTGCCGGACACCCAGGTGAAAACCTTGTTAAACGGAATGATCAGTCAGGATAAGGACAGGCAGATTGAGGATCAATCAGCCATGCAGATCGTGACGAACAAACAGCCCCGTGCCGAGGAGCTGAAAGATTTATTCTTTGCCAATAAAATCGTCAAACACACCAAATCCAACACCATCGTTTTGGCGAAAGACGGACAATTACTGGCGAGTGGAGTGGGTCAAACTTCTCGAGTAGACGCCTTGAAGCAGGCCATTTTAAAGGCCCAAAACTTTGGGTTCGAACTCGAAGGAGCAGTCATGGCTTCTGATGCATTTTTTCCGTTTCCGGATTGTGTGGAAATCGCGGCCGAAGCAGGTATCACCGCAGTTTTGCAGCCAGGTGGGTCGATTAAAGATGGTGATTCCATCGCCATGTCGAATGAAAAAGGCATCAGCATGGTCACCACGGGTGTGCGACATTTTAAACACTAAAAATCACCATACGCAGCGTTTATAGCTCAATACTGAAATGGTCCGAATCCTGTAGAAAAGGCAGCTTCGTGCGCGCTTCTTCCAAATCTTTCGGATAGATGGAAAAGGTATACAAGTCCTCATACTCAGGCTTAAAATACACGACATCGCCCAAAGGAGAGATACACATGGAGTTCCCGGCATAATATTGCTCATTTCCGTCGTGCCCCACCCGATTCACACCAATCACAAAAGCTTGATTTTCAATCGCTCGTGCAGCGATCAGGCTTTTCCAATGATTACTGCGGGTATCCGGCCAACTGGCGACATAAAGTAACAAATCATACGCGCCACCCAGGTTTCTGGACCAGACAGGGAAACGAAGATCATAGCATATCATCGGGCAGATTTTCCAGCCCTTCAGCTCTACGATCACCCGCTTTCGACCGGGCGTGAACACTTCCTCCTCATTGGCCAGGCCAAATAAATGACGCTTATCGTACTGCACGAAAGTCCCATTCTGCGTCATCCAAATGAATCGATTATAGAATTTTCCGTCCTCTTCGATAATCAAACTTCCCGCGACTACGCAATCATACATTTGGGCCATTTCATACATCCACTTCATGGTCGGACCACCCATCTTTTCGGCGCATTTATCTACATTGGTCGTAAAACCACTATTAAACATTTCCGGTAAAATAATCAGATCGGTACTTTCACGTAGCGCCGCGATCCGCTCCGACAAATTCTCTAAATTTCTATGTATGTTTTCCCAGAACAAATACGCCTGGAAAATGGTGATTTTAAGTGGTTCCATAATGTAGTTATTGGGACAACATCGCGCCCCTGTTTTAATTGGTTCTTGTCAACAAACTTTGCGCCAATCTCCGGAGTGCGGTCAGTCTTTTTTGATCCACCTGCAGGTGATCTAAACTTCGGTAGGCATTCGCCACAAATTCTTCCATTCGTTTTTTGGCCACATCGTGCACATTTAGGCGATCATAAAGGGCACGTACACCCGAGATTTTTTCAGCAGCGATCCCCGGATCCTTTAATCCGTCCATTCGCAGTAAACGGCCCAATTCCTCCCGGTCAGCCTCATCGCCCAATTGATTAGCCAGCACCAAAAGGATGGTTTTTTTATTGGCTAAAATATCGCCACCGTTCTGCTTACCTACTTTTTCGGCCTCCCCAAACACATCCAGCATATCATCTTGCAGCTGGAATGCAATCCCCAGCGAAATCCCAAACGCATATAAGTGTTGGGCATCATGCTCAGATGCATCAGCCGAAATTGCCCCCATCTTCAGTGCACCGCCCAGCAAAACAGCCGTTTTTAAACGAATCATGGACAGGTATTCCTCCTCCGTCACCATGCGTTCATTTTCATATTGCATATCCCATTGCTGCCCCTCACACACTTCCTTCGCCACTTGATTAAACACTCGGAGCATTACAGGCAACTTTTTAGGGTCAATCTTGACCAATTCATCATACGCACGGACCATCAGCTTATCTCCGGATAAAATCGCTACCGATTGGTTCCACTTCTGATGAACCGTCTGCATCCCCCGACGCAAGGGCGCTTCATCCATAATATCGTCATGCACCAAGGTGAAATTATGGAAAAGTTCGACGGCCAATGCCGCATGAATGGCTCGCTCTGCACCGTCATCATCAAACACATCTGCGGCCAATAATACCAGCATGGGCCGAATGCGTTTCCCACCTAATTTCAAAATATAACGAATGGGATCATACAGATCTGCAGGTTGTTCGGGAAAGTCTAATGCGGCAATTGCCGCGTCAATTTTTAATTTATAGTGATCGAGCATGAATCAAAAAAATTTACAAAGGCTTATTAATGTGCTAAGATATAACAATTGTTTAGATAAATACTACCTTTGTGCGAGGTTACTTTTTTCCAAATTAGGTATTAATTAGTGAGTAAGGCAGATACATTCAGAGAACCCGTTACCGACCACAAAGTCATAGCAGGTGTGCTGGCAGGAGAGCGACGTGCCTTGGAGCAGCTCTATTCACACTACTTTCCGCCGATCAGAACCATGATCCTCCGGAATAGTGGTACAGAAGATGAGGCGAAAGATGTTTTTCAAGACGCCGTCTGTGTGCTGTACGATAAGGTAACTTCATCGGAGGGTTTTTCCCTCACCAGCCAACTGAACACCTACCTCTATGCTATCTGTAGACGACTTTGGCTCAAAGAATTAAAAGCCAACAGCCGCTTAACAGGAGAACTGGGCTATGTGGAAGAGGAAGCTTCCCTAGAAATGGATCTCGCCCTACATCAGGAAAAGGAGGAGCAATTTGAACGCATGCAGTCAGCGCTCGAAGGAATTGGAGAGCCCTGCCGTAGTATTTTGACAGATTTTTACATCAAGAACCTGAGCATGCAGGAAATCAGTAAAAAATTTGAATATACCAATGCGGATAATGCGAAAAATCAAAAATACAAATGCCTCCAAAGACTGAAAAAGTTGTATTTCAATAAAAAGTAATTCTCATGGAAAGGGATAATTCGAAGGGACGAGCTGGAGCAGATCCGGAAATGGAACGCTTGTTAAGCGAATATGGACGCCGAGTGCGTTTCAAGGAACAATTAAAATCTACAGCCACTAGTCCCCATCAGGCG
>DASRQK010000051.1:0-3229 GCA_035645875.1 Sphingobacteriaceae bacterium
TGTTTCAGCAACACGCCCAGGGTTGCACTCATAATTCCCGCACCAATAAGAACAATGTCTGTTTCGATGGGGGTATTCTTTTGTTTTTTAGTCATCTCAATAAAATCATGCAAAAATACAAGGAATCTGCTAATAAAAAAACCACTTATCTTTAAATAAGTGGTTTCCATTATTTAAATACGCTTCTATGACAGATCTTCCGGCGGACGTTTAGGCGCGATGGTCATCGTTTTCTTCGATTTTAAATTGAAGAATTCGACCATCACAGAGAAAGCCATTGCAAAGTAAATATAACCTTTTGGGATATGCTGTTCGAAGGCTTCTGCCGTCAGCGAAACACCGATCAGAAGCAGGAAAGCAAGCGCCAGCATTTTAACCGATGGGTGCTTATTGACAAAACTACTGATGGTTCCGGCACTGATCATCATCACCACCACAGCAATAATTACAGCCGCAATCATTACCTCGATATGATCGGCCATTCCTACGGCGGTAATCACGGAGTCGAGCGAAAATACTACATCCAGAATCAAAATCTGTAAAATCACATTACCGAAGGTAACTTTCTTGGTCGTCAGTGTATCGCTGTGTTCCTCACCTTCCAGACGGTCATGAATTTCGACGGTACTTTTGTAAATTAAAAACAAGCCCCCGAGAAGTAAAATTAAATCCCTGCCAGACAGATCGAGTTTTTCGTACCACCAGCCCTCTGTGGAACCCAACATCTCGGCCACATTGAAGAAAGGCTTAGTGAGAGACATGATCCAGCTGATGGAAAGTAGCAAAAGCACACGCGTAACCATGGCCAAACCAAGCCCAATTTGACGGGCTTTTTTCTGCTGATTCTCCGGAAGTTTATTACTCAGAATGGAAATAAAAACGATATTGTCGATACCTAAGACAATTTCCAAAACGGTTAGCGTTGCAAGCGACACCCAGATTTCCGGGTTAGAGATCCATTCCATAGAGATTTTTTTACAAAATTAACAGTTTAACTGAATGACGATTAAATTGTTTTTAACTATTTCAGTATTTCTCTGGAAATTACTAATTTCTGAATTTCGGATGTCCCCTCGCCGATCGTACATAACTTAGCGTCGCGATAAAATTTCTCTACAGGAAAGTCTTTTGTATAACCGTATCCGCCGAATATCTGCACGGCTTCCGTAGCGCAGCGGACAGCCACCTCCGACGCGTAATACTTTGCCATTGCGGATGCCTGCGTCACTGGTTCATGATTGTTCTTGAGGGCAGCTGCCTTGCGTATGAGTAGTTCCGATGCTTCGATATCGGTAGCCATATCGGCCAGCTTGAATGAGATCCCCTGAAAACTGGAAATGGGTTTGCCGAACTGATGCCGTTCCTTTGAATAGGAAACCGCCGCATCAAAAGCTCCTTTCGAGATTCCCAGAGCCAACGCAGCAATGGATATCCGCCCCCCGTCGAGCACCTTCATAGCCTGCTTAAATCCCTCGCCCGGCATACCCAGAAGATTTTCTTTCGGTACCCGGCATTGATCAAAAATGAGTTCCGTCGTTTCCGATGCACGCATTCCCAGCTTATTTTCTTTTTTTCCATGGGTAAAACCGGGTGTACCCTTCTCGATTACCAGCGCAGATATGCCGTCCGCGCGGCCCTTCTCGCCTGTTCTGACCATAACCACGGCTATATCGCCGCTTTTCCCGTGGGTGATCCAGTTTTTGGTGCCATTCACCTCATAATGATCTCCGCGGTCCACGGCAGTGGTGTTCATGCCCAGGGCATCCGATCCGGTATTGGCCTCGGTGAGTCCCCATGCACCGATCCATTCGGCAGTGGCCAGTTTAGGCAACCATCTTCTTTTTTGTTCATCGTTACCAAAGGTCAGGATATGCCCGGTACAAAGTGAATTATGGGCGGCCAGGGAAAGACCAATCGATCCGCACACGCGGGCAACTTCGGTAATGACACTTACATACTCGTGATAGCCGAAGCCAGCGCCACCATATTCTTCAGGCACCAGCACGCCCATTAGGCCAAGTTCCCCCATTTTCTTAAATACTTCTATCGGGAAGGTTTGGCTTTCATCCCAATCCATCAGGTAAGGGCGAATATTCTTCTCAGCGAAATTTCTGACCATGTCGGTTACCATGGCATCATTTTCGCTATAAGCGTTCATAAAATTATTTGGTAAATTCATATTTAGGGTTTTAACAAATCTACTCAAATAATGCGTTTTATAAAAACAGGCTAATCAATTATAAATATTACTTTTGCTCATCATGATCCCATTACCGATGAAAATTCTCTCTTCATTCCTCCTTTTTATGGCTTTCACATCGCCCGCTTTTGCACAGGTTGCAGAGACCGGGGATGCCGAACCCAAAGTCGATTTGCATTTAAACCTGCAGGCGGGTGAGCAATACTTGTATTCTGTTGGGATAAACCAGCAGATTGTGCAGGAGGTAATGGGACAAAGCATCACAATTGACCAGCGAATGAATACCGACTATGCTTATAAAATATTGAGCAACGACGGTAACCTGATAAAAATCGAGGTGGCTTACAAGAGGATTCAAATGGATTTTGATTTGCCTCAAAACAAGTTTGAGTATAATTCCGAGATTCCAGGGGTGGGCAACTTAGCCGCGTTGGATGGACTGATCGACAAGCCCTTCGTTATTTTTATGACCCCTCAGGGAAGTGCAAAAAAGGTGGAAGGATATACCGAAGTGATTGACGGACTTGAATTGACAGACGAAATTAAAGGCATGCTGAGCGATTCGTCTCTGCTGCAGTCGCTCGACATGAATATTTACGCTGGCCGACCTGTTGGGATGGGTGAAAGCTGGAATACTTCCAAAACAATGAATATTTCGCCAATCGTATTGACATCTGACCTGACTTACACGCTTGAGGGAAGCAGTGAAGACCTTGCCTGGATAAACGTAGACGGCGAGGTTTCGGCGGTTAGCAAGGAAGCAGAATACGACCTGGAACTTTCGGGCAAACAGGAAGGTACCATAGAAACGGATATCAAAACCGGAATGGTTTCATCGGGACGAATCGATATGGATATTGAGGCAAAACTGATCGCACAGGGCTTTGAAATTCCGATGACCATGAAAATGGAGATATCGATCAGCGGCAAAAAGCTTTAGTCGAAGGTGGCCAGCGAAAACACCCGTTCGCTGTAAGGGGCAATACGCTCGCTACCCTTGAGAAAGTTTAAATTAATAACGAAGGCGAA
>DASRQK010000052.1:0-7245 GCA_035645875.1 Sphingobacteriaceae bacterium
TCTTGATTGTTTTGGTCGCGAATGACCAATTTGGGAATGGATTTGCTTCCATTGGTCAGGTATTGCTCGATGGAAAATGGCTCCTGATCTCGCAGCTCGATGCGTAACTTGATTTTCGGATTTGCTTCGGCCAGTAAATGAATAAAAGGAAGGCATTGCGCTGCGTCACCACACCAGGGTTCTGTAATCACGACCCATTCCTGGACTTGATCGACAGCGGCGATTGTCTGCTGGGCATCTGGGGTCAATTGGCCCTTTTTTAACCAACGATTGGTTCTGGACCAATTCAACTTGGTATATTCATAATATTCGGGGTCATCATAGGGAGCGGCAGGCTCGGTTGCGTCCAAAATTTCTTTGAAATAGTTTAAATACTGCTCAAAATTCATATCTTTTATCTAAATCTGTTATGCGATAGGCTGGAAGTCAGCCGTCACTTACAAAGGTACTGAATTTCCAAACAAATGACACATTGTCAGCAAAAGGACTTACAAATGCATGACAAAGCAGCTTGGCACAAGGCTTGTTCATTCATGTGAAATTGGATATTAAATAATTAGAAATCAAAAATAGTAATATGTCAAAGATTATTGGAATCGACTTAGGGACCACCAACTCTTGTGTGGCAGTTATGGAAGGTAACGAGCCCGTGGTGATCGCCAACAATGAGGGAAAACGGACCACACCTTCGATCGTGGCATTTGTTGAAAATGGTGAGCGTAAAGTAGGTGACCCGGCCAAGCGTCAGGCCATCACTAATCCTAAAAAAACCATTTCTTCGATCAAACGCTTTATGGGTACTACCTACAATGAAGTAGCTGATGAAGTGGGACGTGTTCCCTATGCCTTGGTAAAGGGTGATAATAATGCGCCGAGAATAGAAATTGATGATCGGAAATATACGCCACAGGAAATTTCTGCTATGATCTTGCAGAAAATGAAAAAAACCGCTGAGGATTTTTTGGGTCAGGAAGTATCAGAAGCCGTGATTACGGTTCCTGCATATTTTAATGACGCACAGCGTCAAGCGACCAAAGAAGCAGGCGAGATTGCAGGATTGACTGTGAAGCGGATCATTAATGAGCCTACGGCAGCCGCCTTAGCTTACGGTCTGGACAAGACCAATAAGGATATGAAAATCGTCGTATTTGACTGCGGTGGGGGTACACACGACGTATCCATATTGGAGTTAGGTGATGGCGTTTTTGAAGTAAAAGCGACAGACGGTGATACACACTTGGGTGGTGATGATTTTGACCAGGTCGTGATCGACTGGTTGAATGACGAGTTTAAAAATGAAAATGGAGGCTTCGACCTGAGCAAGGATCCGATGGCCTTACAACGATTGAAAGAAGCGGCAGAAAAAGCGAAAATCGAGCTTTCCAGTGCTTCTTCGACTGAAATCAACTTGCCGTATATTACAGCAGATGCCACTGGCCCTAAGCACTTAGTTCGCACATTGAGCCGTGCTAAATTCGAGCAATTGGCGGACTCCTTGATCAAGAGAACCATTGATCCATGTAAATCTGCCTTGAAAAATGCCGGTTATTCAACGAGTGATATCGACGAAATTATTTTGGTCGGTGGTTCTACTCGGATTCCAGCAATTCAAGATGCCGTTAAAAATTTCTTCGGGAAAGAGCCTTCTAAAGGTGTAAACCCAGATGAAGTGGTGGCATTGGGTGCAGCGATCCAAGGTGGAGTTCTGACTGGAGAGGTGAAAGACGTGCTTCTATTGGACGTAACGCCACTTTCTTTAGGAATCGAAACCATGGGTGGTGTGATGACGAAATTGATCGAAGCGAACACGACGATCCCAAGTAAAAAATCAGAAGTATTCTCGACGGCTTCGGATAATCAACCATCTGTAGAAATTCACATTCTGCAAGGTGAGCGCCCGATGGCCAATCAAAACCGTACGATCGGTCGCTTCCATTTGGACGGCATTCCACCAGCTCCGAGAGGCGTTCCACAGGTTGAAGTGACCTTCGACATCGACGCCAACGGTATCCTTAACGTATCTGCGAAAGACAAGGCAACCGGAAAAGAACAAAAAATCCGCATTGAAGCTTCTTCTGGATTATCCGATGAAGAAATCCAGAAAATGAAACAAGAAGCAGAAGCAAATGCCGAAGCGGATCGTATCGCTAAAGAGGAAGTCGATAAGCTGAACGCGGCTGACGCCTTGATTTTTTCTACAGAAAAACAATTGAGCGAGTACGGCGAAAAAATCAGTGCCGATAAAAAGGCTCCGATTGAAGAAGGCTTGAAAAAGCTGAAAGACGCTCATGCAGCCCGGGATTTCGCCGCAATAGAAACGGCACAAACCGAACTTCAAAACGCTTGGAACGCAGCTTCTGAGGAAATGTACCAAGCTTCAGGTGATGCAGCGGGTGCAGAAGGTGCAGCCGGGCAGGATCCGAATGCTTCTGCCGGAGCGGACGGCGGTGACGACGTGACCGACGTAGAATACGAAGAAGTGAAAGACGATAAGAAGAGCTAAATCTTTCTAGAATACAGAAGTTTAGATTTTTCAATAAATAAAAAAGAGGCAGCCGAAAAGACTGCCTCTTTTTTTATACCGTATTTATAGGAATTACACGGCCGTACCTGAGAAGTGAAAAAGGAAATCATCAAGGAATGGGAAAAGAGGGAAATATGAATTAATCGGTTTTCATAATGCGTCTATTCCATATGGGCTTGTTCTCGGAAAACCCTATTGCACAAATGTCCGGACATTTGTGCAATAGGGTTTTCGGCGAATCAACTATACTAGTTTCATCAATCATTTTTGCCTTAATACTATCTACCCACTCATCCGAATCCTAAAACAACTTCTCCGGATACACGCCGTCTGCCACCAATTGGCGAATGCTCTCTTCGACGATCGGCTTATCTTCCTGGTAAGTCACCCCAAACCATTTCTCCGAAGTAGGGATGACGACAAATTTTGTCGCTCCAGTTTTGATCAAATGATCCGCCACAAGCGGTATAAAAAACTCGGCTTTGGGATTATCCGAATTTTCTTCCACAAAATCCCGGAACATGCGTTCACTAACCTGGAATACGGAAGGATTAAAGCCCCAGAAATTCATGGAAACCCGACTGCTCGCTGGCAATTCATGCTCTTCGCCGTCTTCCTCAAAAAAGATGCGCTTCTGACCATCCACCGCTTTAAAATAAACTTTGGTCCGTTCATTGATCCCGGTCATGAAGTTATTTTTATCCACCACACAAACTCCGCGTGAGACCGTTCCATAATCGGAGAGGGTTTTATCAATCTGATAGCCCATCAATGAAAATAACTCATCGCTCACTTCATTGCGGAGAAAATCCGCCATCCGTGAAAACGCATCGTAGCCATAGAAATCATCGGCATTGATCACACAAAAAGGCTCATTAATATGATCTTTAGCCGCCATTACAGCGTGTGCCGTACCCCAGGGTTTAGCCCTTTCCACCTCCCGATCAATCCCATATTTCTTCAGGTCAAAATCTTGAAAAGCGTATTCAGTTTCGATTTTTCCGGCTAATTTTGGCTCAAAAATCGATTTAAATTTCTCTGCGAATTCTGCTCGAATCACAAATACCACTTTTCCAAAGCCTGCACGTATGGCATCATAAATGGAATAATCAATAATGGTTTCCCCATTCGGCCCAAAGCCATCTGTTTGCTTCATGCTTCCGTAACGACTGGCCATACCGGCCGCAAGAATCAGTAATGTTGGTTTATTCATGTCATTCATATTGTTTGTCAAAGCTATTCAATTTTCCGAACATCTCCATTGATAGGGCATGATTATTGCCTCCAAAATAGAAAAAGTGGATATTATGGGAAAACACTTATTCATCATCAGGCACGCCAAATCCGATTGGAGTCTCGACGTGAGGGATTTCGATCGCCCCCTGAATGAGCGGGGATTCCGAGATGCTCCCGCGATGGCCAAACGTTTGGCAGACCATGCCATTCGCCCAAATTTTATACTAAGCAGCCCGGCTAAACGCGCATTGACTACCGCCCAAATATTTGCCGAACAGTTATCCATTCCCAATAAATTGATCCATACCGAGAAGCGAATCTACGATGCTTCCCTGCCAACCTTGCTCGAAGTGGTCAATCAACTCAACGACCAATTTGAACAAGTCGCCATATTCGGTCATAATCCCGGTTTTTCAGCGTTGGCATCCTACCTGTCGCAGGAAGATTACCTAAACCTACCGACCTGTGCATTGGTCCATCTGAAATTTCCCGATGCGGACCAATGGGGCGAGGTGTCTGCAGGAACCGGTGTCATCGTCAACTTCTGGTACCCCAAGGACGGACAGGCAGATTCAGCCGATTGATTTAACGAAAAATTGTCGTATTTTGCGACAATGAACCCCAGTAATCTCACACGTAATAACAGTCAAATCTCGAAAGCGTTCGAGCAGTTAGCGCAATTGATGGAAATTCATGGGCAGAACCCTTTTAGGGCTAAAGCCATAGCAGCAGCAGCGTATAAAATCAGCAAACTACCGTTTTCGGCACAGGATAAAACGGAACAGGAATTGGCTGAAACACCGGGAATTGGGGCGAGTACGGCGCTTAAAATCACAACTCTGATTCAAACCGGGACGCTTCCGGAATTAGAAGAATTACGATCAAAAACACCCGCTGGCATTGTAGAAATGCTAGGAATTAAAGGCTTAGGACCAAAAAAAATCCAAACACTTTGGAAAGAACTGGGGCTGGAAACACTGGGCGAGGTGTATTATGCGTGTAATGAAAATCGCCTAATCGGGATCAAGGGTTTCGGATTGAAAACTCAGGAGCAGATTAAAAAAACGATCGAATTCACCCTGGCCAATACGGGATGGGTGCGGTACGCCACCATGGAGCCCGAGGCAGAACGCATCTCGGCCGCACTGCAAGCAGCCCTGCCTAGTGGCACTCAAGTGGTTCTCACTGGAGCATACCGCAGAAAGAATGAAGTCTTACAAGGTTTGGATATCATCGCGACTGCCGATCGGGAGGAATTATCCCGAGCAGCTACGAAAATAATGGGAATATTCCCGATCGAAATCGACCAGAACCAGCCCAATGATGACATTTACCTGATGACGAATGGGCAGGTTTTGGAATATCAGCATGATTGGGGAATCGGCGTGAGGCTGATCTCCAGTGATGAGGAACACTTTGTGCAAAATCTTTGGCTGAGTACCGGTACAGAGGAGCACATCGACCAAATCATCCAAGCCTTGCCGGATGAGGTGAGTAAGGATAAAAGCATGGCTGATCTACTGGCCCTGAGTGCCGGAATTACAGAAGAAAAAACGCTTTATGAGCGGCTCGAACTACCGAATATTGAACCGGAATTGCGGGAGGGCTTAGGAGAGGTGGCCCGGGCAAAAGCCGGAGAAAATCTTCCGCTGATTGAATTAGCGGATTTAAAAGGCGCACTCCACAACCACAGCACCTATAGCGATGGGGTGCACAGCTTGGAAGAGATGGCCCTGTACGCACGGGATCAGATGGGTTTGGAATATTTTGGAATCTCTGATCATTCCCAGGCCGCATTTTATGCCCGGGGCTTATCCGAGCAACAGGTTCGGGAGCAATGGACAGAAATCGACGCATTAAATAAAAAATTGGCCCCATTCCATATATTTAAAGGCATAGAAAGTGATATATTGAACGATGGCTCTTTAGACTATCCCGAAGAAGTGTTAGCCGGTTTTGACTTTGTAGTGGCATCCGTTCACACCAATCTCAACATGGACGAAGAAAAAGCGACCGCAAGATTGATTAAAGCCATAGAAAATCCTTATACGACCATTTTGGGACATCCCACCGGGAGGCTGCTTTTATCCCGTGCAGGCTATCCGTTAAATCATCGGAAGATCATTGACGCGTGCGCCGCCAATCAAGTGGTTATCGAAATCAATGCCAATCCCCTACGCTTGGACCTAGATTGGCGTTGGCACGCTTATGCCCTTTCCAAGGGGGTGCGTTTATCCATTAATCCGGATGCACACAGGCAGAGTGGCCTGCACGACATGAAATATGGGGTGTATGTCGGCAGAAAGGGAGGATTGACCGCCGCAAACTGTTTAAACGCCCTGAGTCGAGAAGAACTGGCTGACTATTTCATCCAGCGAAAAGTGAATCGATTAGAACACCAATAATAAATATGATGATCCAGAAATTAACCAAAATGATGCTCGTGGGCTTAATGGTACTGCTCACTGGTCAGCAGGCGCAAGGCCAATTACTTGTAAAAGCACAAGATTTGTACTCCCGCGGTGACAGCCTCCGGGGCACTTTGACCCCGCTCAGAACATGCTATGACATCAATTACTATCACCTAGACGTTCGAGTGGATCCGGATGAACGCTTTATCAGTGGCTCCAACCTGTTTCAATTTACGGCTACCGAAGATTTCGACCGCCTCCAATTTGATTTGTTTGATAACCTCAAAGTGGAACGCGTCGTATACAAAGGGAAAGAATTGCCGTTCAGTCGTGAATACCACGCCGTTTTTATAGATTTTCCTCAGGTGATACCTGCTGGCGCACAGGATGAGTTCAAGGTCTATTATTCCGGTCACCCGGTGCAAGCCAAGCGCGCGCCATGGGATGGTGGATTTGATTTTAAAAAAGACAGCAATGGAAAACATTGGATCGCGACGGCTTGTCAAGGATTGGGCGCCAGTGTCTGGTGGCCGAACAAAGATCATCAATCGGATGAAGTAGACAGTCTACTCATTAGCATCAGCGTACCGAGCGATTTGATTAATGTATCCAATGGAAGATTTCGGGGCAGTGAGGATTTAGGAGATGGGTATACACGCTATAATTGGTTTGTCAGCAACCCCATTAACAACTACAATGTGGCAGTCAATATTGGGGATTATGTGCATCATTCGGCTACCTACCCGGGCGAAAACGGCCCCTTAGACCTGGACTATTGGGTACTCCGAGAAAATGTCGATAGAGCGATCCCACATTTGGAGCATAACGTTACGACCATGTTGGACGCTTTCGAACATTGGTTTGGCCCCTACCCTTTCTACGAGGACGGGTATAAAATCATAGAAACGGCCCATCTGGGAATGGAACATCAAAGTGCCATCGCTTACGGGAACCAATATCAAAACGGCTATTTAGGACGTGATGGTTCGGGTTCTGGCTGGGGAAACAAATGGGATTTTATTGTGATTCACGAGTCGGGTCATGAGTGGTTTGGGAATAATATTACATCCAATG
>DASRQK010000053.1:0-2340 GCA_035645875.1 Sphingobacteriaceae bacterium
GTTTGCTGAGCAATTGCAGTCTGAAACATCATGAACAGACACAATAGGGGCGTCATCAGCACAAGGCCCCTGTGGGTTAGGGTTGCTTTTTTCATACAAGTTTATAATTAAGGTTACAACAAGTGTACTCATAATTATTGACTTATGCAAAAAAAGATCCTAACCATTTCGTTCCACGATCCATTTCCGGGCATTGACAAAGGCTTCCAGCCACGGAGTGACCGCGTCTTTTCTGCCCGCTGGGTAATGTGCCCATTGCCACTGAAATACGGACCGCTCAATATGCGGCATGGTCATCAAGTGCCTTCCCGTCGGATCACAAACCATCGCGGCATTAAAGTCCGAACCGTTTGGATTATGAGGGTATTCACGATACGCGTACTTGGCTGCGATATTATACTGTGATTCTGAGTAAGGGAAGCTAAATTTACCTTCACCGTGTGAGATCCATACGCCCAGTTTTGCGCCCGCCAAACTGCCCAACATCACGGAATTACTCTCCTGAATCTCCACGGAAATGAAATTCGACTCGTGCTTCATGGAAGGATTAAGCTCCATCGTACCATGAACCTCATGTTCGGGATAAACCATTTTCAATTCCATAAAGAGTTGGCAGCCGTTGCAAATTCCCACCGAAAGGGTGTCCGGCCGGGCAAAGAATTGGTCCAAAACCCGCTTAGCGGTTTCGTTAAACAGGAAGGTTCCAGCCCAACCTTTGGCCGATCCTAACACATCCGAATTCGAGAAACCACCCACAGCGCCTATAAACTGTATGTCTTCTAAGGTCTCCCGTCCGGATATCAGGTCGGTCATGTGCACGTCTTTGACATCAAAGCCAGCCAAATACATCGCATTGGCCATTTCACGCTCCGAGTTCGATCCTTTTTCCCGAATAATCGCGGCTTTCGGTCGAGAAAATCCAAGATCCCGAGTCGGTTTCTTCCCATCGAAATGCGCAGGAAACTGATAACGTAAAGGTTGTTTTTTATAATTTTCAAAGCGGGCCAATGCCATCCCATTTTTAGTCTGTTTTTCATCCATCAAATAGGAAGTATGGAACCAATGATCTCTGTATTCCGCCACGTCGAATTCAAAGTGATCCTTGTGATTGATCAGCGTCAATGATGCCACATTTCTCACCTGGCCTATTTTAATGGCGTCTACATCTGCATTTCTCATCAGCGTTTCAAAAGCCTGATCTTCTCGAGCCTGTAATACGACGCCAATATTTTCATGGAACAATGCCTTTACCGTGTCCTTTTCCTGTAATCCACTGAGATTAATTTCGGCTCCCAGGTCCAAATCCGCAAAAGTCATCTCTAAAAGTGTCGTGATGAGACCGCCCGAACCAATGTCGTGACCTGCTGCTATTTGATCTTCAGAGATGGCTTGTTGTATGGCCTGGAACGCTTGACGGAATTGATCCGCATCTTTCACGTCTGGAACCTCCTGACCGATACGATTCAGGATTTGAGCGAAAGAAGAACCTCCGAGCTTGAAAGAATCGCCAGAAAGGTTGATGTAGTAGATGGAGCCTGCATTTTTATTCAGGACTGGCTCGATGACCTGGTCTATAGCTGTACAATTTCCGGCTGCCGTTATGATCAAGGTGCCGGGCGAAATTACTTCTTCACCATTGGGGTACCTTTGCTTCATGGAGAGGGAATCTTTTCCGGTGGGAATATTGATTCCCAATTCGATGGCAAAATCCGAGCAGGCCTGTACCGCATCGTACAATCGGGCGTCTTCTCCTTCATTATTACAAGGCCACATCCAATTCGCAGAGAGTGATACACCGGACAACCCATTTTTGATGGGTGCAAATACCAGGTTGGATAAGGCTTCGGCGATGGCATTTCTGGAGCCAGCCGCCGGATCTACTAAGGCAGTGAGCGGGGAGTGTCCTAAGGAGGTCGCAATACCTTCCTTGGATTTATAATCCAGCGCCATCACACCTACATTGTTTAGCGGTAGTTGAAGTGGGCCGGCAGTCTGTTGCTTCGCGACCCGTCCACTCACGCAGCGATCCACTTTATTGGTCAGCCAATCTTTGGAGGCTACTGCTTCCAGGCGTAATAATTGTTCCAAATAATGGGGCACCTGCTGCACATCATAGGTGACATCCTGATAGCTGCGTTCCACGTGCCGATCGTTCATGATGGTCTGAGGCGTAGACCCGAAAAAGTCGCCCAAATCGTAATCCATTGGGGTCTCTTTAGTGCTAAAAGACTGGAATATAAAGCGATGATCTCCGGTCACTTTTCCGACGCTATAAATGGGAGCTCGCTCTCGCTGTGCGACCCGCTCTAATTGCTCATATTCTTCTTCGGCGATCACCAA
>DASRQK010000054.1:0-3543 GCA_035645875.1 Sphingobacteriaceae bacterium
GTTTCTTTAGAATCCTGCAAGAGTGCTTCTTCAATATTTTGCAGTAAAAAACTACGAATATTCACCGATTGACGGAGATTTTTCATCGCCATTGAATAATATTCAATCTCCTGATTACCAAAGAAATTTGTGGTCGCACCCGTTGCAATTACTAAAAAATCATAAGGAAAATTTCCAATGTCGGTAATGACTTGTTCTTTGTCGTTGTCTATTCGATCAACCTTGGCGATGCGAAAACGAAAATTTTTCTGTTTTTTAAACATTTTTCGGAAAGGAAAAGCCACCGAAGGAGCTTCCAGCGAACCGGTAGCCACTTGATAGAGTAGGGGCTGGAATGTATGGTGGTTGTTTCGATCCAAGAGTAAAACATCCACCGGTTCATGGCGAAGTTTTTTGGCTACTTCTATGCCACCAAAGCCTCCACCAATGATAACGACCCTTGGTTTTCTAACAGGCGTTTCCTTTTCCATAATAATCGGACCTAATTATCAAAAACCCGGATCCTTAATCCGTTAATTTGAGGTCCCACCTTGATCTGACAAGCCAATCGACTATCGTCATCGGCATTGGGTAGGGTGTCCAGCATATCCAGCTCCGAATCGCTTCGTTCATCCAGCATATCTAAGCCATCCACCACTTGAATGTGACAAGTCGCACATAGGGCCATTCCGCCACAAGTCGCTAAAATGTTGTATTCGGAAGCTTTTAACACTTCCATCAGACTGAGATTAATTCCATCAGGAATCTCCAGTTCCTTTACCTGATCATCCGGTCCCTCGACATGAATTCGAATAATTTCCTCACTCATCTTCGTTTATTTTGTCTATGTTATATTATCGTGTTAACTGAAAAACAAGCCCCTAAAAGGAATGAATTCCATTAACCGTCGTATATTTAAAACTTAATTTTTGATCTGGATACACGTATTTAAATGCACTTTGGCACATCAACGCCGCCTCATGGAATCCACAAAGAATCAGCTTCAGCTTGCCCGGATAAGTATTAATGTCCCCAATGGCGTAGATTCGCTCCACATTAGTGGAATAATCAAAGGTATCCACTGCGACCGCACCTTTGTCAATATTCAGGCCCCATTCACCAATAGGACCCAGTTTTGGGCTCAATCCGAATAATGGAATCACGTAGTCAGCATCCAGAATCGTTTCATTTTTACCCTTGTCCTTCACGCCCACTTGTGTCAATTTCCCGTCCTGTCCATGTATACTCGACAGGTTACTTTGCAAAACCAAATTAATTTTCCCCTGCTCAGCTAAATTAAATACTTTCTCGGCTGAATCCGGCGCACCTCTAAAACTATCGCTTCTATGGACCAATGTCAGGCTTGAGGCGACCTCGCTCAGATAAATGGTCCAATCCAATGCGGAATCTCCACCACCGGCGATGATCACTTTCTGATCTTTATAAATGTCCGGATTTTTTACAAAATAGTGCACTCCGCCCTTACCTTCATACTCCAAAATCCCTTCAATATCTGGACGACGCGGCTCAAAGGATCCCAGCCCTCCAGCGATCACTACTACTGGGGCATGTATTGTGGTTCCCTCATGCCCAATTACATGATAAGAGCCATCTTCTTGTTTTTCTAAGGTTTCAACACGCTCACCAAGTGTGAAAGAAGGTTGGAATGGAGCAATTTGCTTCATCAATTCATCCACTAAATCCTGCGCATCTATAGAAGGATACCCCGGAATATCATAAATCGGTTTGCGGGGATAGATTTCTGATAATTGACCACCTACTTGAGGAAGAGCATCGATCAAATGGCAACGCATTTTTAGCAATCCAGCCTCAAAGACAGCAAATAAACCCACAGGGCCTGCTCCAATAATCGCAATATCTGTCTCAATAATTTCTTTACTCATATTTATCAATCGCCTTTTAACTTTTAATCTCCAAGTTATCGTAAATCGTATTCAGTATACGTTTAAGTTGTTCAAAATCCGACTCATCCAGGTTTTTCCAAGCCTGCATGCGTATCCCCGACACTTTCTCACTTAATTCTGATACTTTCTTCTCGCCTGAATCGGTGAGGTAAAGGATAAAACTTCTTCGATCGTTGGGGTGCACAACACGTTCTACCAAGCCCTTATTTACCAATAAATCTACGATTCTGGTGAGTGTAGGTTGATCTTTTTGACAATATTCAGCCAATTCTCTTTGAGAAAGATCAGGGTGTAAACCCAAGGTTTTCAATACTGTCCATTGGTCCACCGTCACGCCAAAATTCTCTGCGTTAAAGCAATATTGGGCATAGTGCTTGACGCGTTTCGCGGTGCGATCCAACAGTAAAGAATAGGTGCTGAATTTGTCTCTTGCCATATCAATTATTAGCACGACAAATATACGAGTATATTATGGAGATGTCAAATGATTTGATCTTATTTATAGTTAACTATTGAGTGCTAAATGCGTGTGCTATTAAAAGAAACAGGGCCGTACATCAATGTACGTACCCTGTTCTTTAGAAACCCTCACTTATTAACCAACCATAATAGTTTAGTGACCAAACCTAAGGCTTATTCATTGGTCACGGGAATTACGTTGGGCATATCGCGCTGATATCCCAAAGAATCCCAAATCTGTTTTAATTGTTCTTCGTGTTTCTTGATTAATGGAAGGTATTTGGTAGCAAAGGCTTGTAGTTCCACATCGCGCACATCCTTACTAGCATGCTCGTACAATCTCCTGGCCTCCTCATGGTGCTCGATCAGCAAGTCCAAATACTTTCTATCGAAATTTTCTGCTTGTTCTGCTTCCCGAATATCGTTTAGATCATCACGACGATCATTGCTTATCGACATCGGCAAGGTGATGTTTTTACCCGAACTAATTTGTTCTAATTCGCTTTGTGCAGCTTCATGCTCAGATTGAACCATATTTGCGATGGATTTCACGCGGTCATCTGCTACACGCTCTGGGGCTAAATCAGCTAATTGCAGCGTCCCCATATTTAAATCTGCAGCATTTACTGCAAAACGTGCATCTTCTTCATTTACCTGTGCCGTACTGTCGTTAATGTTTTCAGCGCGCTGAACACTATCATTTCGAGCATTATTATTACAGGAAATAAAAGTGAAGGAAAGTACGGCTAAAGTAAAACCTAACATGCTTAATCTTGTATTTTTCATATCCTTATCGTTATAGTTTTTAAAATCAAATTTGTTATTTATCCCATTACGCTTATTAAAACCATTGAATTTTAGTTGTTTGGGAGAAAAACAAGTATGGGCTCAAAAGGTTCATGTAAGAAATGTTTTTTTTAAGATTGCCGTATTTTTTTGGATGATTGCGATTTACCCTGAATCATCAGTCGTATAAATGACCATCAAATTAGGTGTTTATATGTCCAACCTTCTGGAGACATCATATGTTATTAATGCAGAAATTATTCATAAATTTTATTTACGTATTAAATGTTAATAGTATGAAAACTACAGAAAAATGCCACAGAGTATCGGAGCGAGACTCCCATTTGATCATCGCTATGATGATGAGTGATTTCCCTAACAAATCCCGTTCGCA
>DASRQK010000055.1:0-3155 GCA_035645875.1 Sphingobacteriaceae bacterium
CACCTAAAAGATAAAATAGTACAACGATAAAAAACAAACCAGAAAAAACCAATCCCCAAAAACGGCTCAAGCAGTAGAATGCCATCATGATGATGATAAACATATGCTGGATGCCGATGAAAGTCAAATGATCATCTGAAAAAAACAAAATCACCAGTACATAAATGGTCAACCCGATGAGCCCCAATTTAGTCATGAACCCCAAATACTTCGGTTTTTTGAATAGTACATAGCAAAAAAGAAAGCAATTGAAGATGGAAAAGGAAAGAAAGACCCTTAGGGAATCATCCTGAAAATGCACAGGAACGACCAGAAGGAGCTTTACCAAGGACAGTACCAAACAGACTAAAAGCAGAGAAAATATCACACGATCCAGCGAATCAGGCAGCTCCTGCAATAGTCTTTCCCTGAACCGTGGAACAGGTGTAAATACTTTCAACATGAACATATAGGATAATAGATGTAAAGCAAATATACTGATTTAGCCTTGGTTATGTCAAGGGATTAAAAATACTTTTAAAATAATTTTTGTAAAACCAGATTATTGAATACATTTGCATCCCGAAAGCAAGGAAGCCTGGCATAGATCTGGAGGTTTGCTGAGGAAAACGCCCAGGTGGCGGAATTGGTAGACGCGTTGGTCTCAAACACCAATGGGAAACCGTGCCGGTTCGATCCCGGCCCTGGGTACAAGAAAGCCCCTGACTGTAAAAAGTTCAGGGGCTTTTTTTTATTTCAGGCTTTTTTTTCAGACGCTATTTTCGGATTCTTTGTTACATTGGACCGACCCTAATCGTCCGAAAAACAACCTTTTGACCGATAGGTTATGTAGATGGCCACATTGACCGAAAGTGGTACATTTGTCCGAAACCATCGAGGGATGTCCGGTGAAAAACTACGATTTGCCCCCCATCAGACCCTATGCTGCCCTACTGTAGTCCCGTAGCTCCCCTAGGGATACTGTACTGTCGGTGTACTAAGTCGGAAAATCAGGCTAGAAAACCGGCCCAAATTTGGAATTAATTTTATTATCCTTACCTTGGAAATCATTAATAATGTCTTTTTTGGGTTTGATATGTACAGATGTCGGGACTTAATTCGTCACACGACCTTTCAGAATTAGATCTAAAATCCGACCTACCTCCGGATACGGGACTCGATTTCTGACACCCGGATGGGTATTCACCCGATGGACGAACACCATATTATACGCGGGGATGACTACCATCATATGCCCTCCCGCGCCTCGTGCCGCATAGGATCCTTCCGGCAAATCCACTGTGGGGAGGTGTGGATAATTATTGAAATCTCGGGCTACCCACCATAAATAACTATACCCCGATGTATTTGATAAGGTAGCATCAGAATGATACCGTACACTCTCTTCGACCCAAGCAGAATCGATCACCTGATTCCCGTTCCAATGGCCCATATTTAACATCAACCAGCCGAATCTGGCCAGGTCGCGCGCCGTAATTTGAAAAGGATAGGCATCGTGTACAGATTCAGGCCCCGCAAAATAGGTTCCATCCGCAGCGGTATAATCCTGCATGCCAATAGGCTCAGCAAAATCAGCTTCGATGGCTTCATAATAATCCAGGCCTGTTTGCTGCTTAAAAATCGAGTTTAAGGCATTGAAGTCCCAATTAATATAATACCAAAAGGTTCCCTGTTTGTGTGCGTGCCGAGCAGGTTTCGATCGCTTCATCCCTGCTGTTTCATAATGTGCATCATGATAAACTCCCGAACGGGCCTTCAACAAATCTCTAACAGTGGCCGTCAATTCCAGCTCGGATAAGCCTTGTACATCATTGATCCCTAAGTCATCCAAAGTAGCGTCCAAATCGATCAATCCCCTATTTACATACTTTCCATATAAGGCGCTCATAAAGCTCTTACGAATGGAATGCGTGTTAAACTTAGCGTCCACCTCACCCCATTGATACGCTACTTTTCCATCGACAATCACCATTACTGCGGCGGTTGTCAATGCCGAATCGGCATATGCCTTCGCTCGGGCCAAAGCGGAACTTCGTAACCCAAGCGTTTCGGGTCTATCTACCACCTCCCACTCTGCCGCAGGAAAATGAACCACACGCTCTTGAGCCTTGGTTATAAAACAGCTCAATACGCCTACTGCGATGCACAGTAAGAAACTTCTTTTGATCATAATTTAAGTAATTGGTAAATAAATAGGGTGCGCTACACAAACACACCGAAACTCTGCTGAACCAGCAGGGCGAGCTTATCGATGGCGATTCCCGGCTCAGAGCCGTCCGCTGTGCTCCATCGACGGGTAGGGATGTCATATTTTAAGGTATAAGTGCGACTATCATCTTCGATCACAGCGAAATGATGGGTTTTCATATCATAAGTCACGTGAAATTTGATCAACTTATCGCCGGCCTGTTCGGTAAATTCTCTACTTAAATCCATATCCGCTATTTATTTGAATTAAAAATCTAATAAAAAAATCTGAAGGGTAAAGATAGGGATTCCCGACGAATTTCACCCAGAATCCGCCTTAGATCATAAACTAAAACTGCATGCGAACCGTCGTCCCCTTCCCCGGTTCACTATCCAAGAAGATATTTCCACCGTGCAGGAGCATAATTTGCTTACTGAGGGTCAACCCAATACCATTTCCCGATTTCTTCGTGGTGAAGAACGGCGTAAAAATCTGATCTCGAAGCTCCTCGGGAATGCCCACACCGTTATCCTTTACGCGAATCTGCACGCGCCCGTCCACTTCCACGACCTGCAAACCAATATAGGGTTCCCCTACATCCTTCACCGCATCCATGGCGTTCAAAATGATATTGATCAATACCTGTTCGATCAGGTTCTGGTCTATGCTTAACACGATCCGGGTGTTCGTAATCACGGTATCCAGTTCAATGTTTTTTTGGAGCAATGTCGGTTCCAGCAATTGATGAATATTGTTGAACAATTGAAGGATACTGACCTCCTGAAAATGGGGTTGATCCACTTGATTGATCAGGCGATAGCTCTTCGCGAACTGAATCAAGCCCTTACTCCGACTTTGAATGGTGGCGACCCCGACCTTCACGTCCTCAATCTCCTCGTGATCGGCCATCCTTTCCAACTTTTGGTGCAAGGTCTCGGCCAGGGAGGTAATGGGCGCGATGGAATTC
>DASRQK010000056.1:0-14468 GCA_035645875.1 Sphingobacteriaceae bacterium
TCAAAAAATCCCCATGGATTAATCGCGGGCCTAAGCTGGGGTAACGATCCTGCAGGTATGCGATTGACTCCGTATCCACATCGATCAACCAGCTCTCAAAACGGTCATTCTGTAAGAGAAAATCGGACAGCACGCCCATGCCCGGGCCTACCTCCAAAACCTGGGAATACCCCAAACCGGGGCGCAGTGCGTTCACGATGCGTTCTGCTGTGTTTCGATCCGTTAAAAAATGTTGACCCAGATGTTTCTTTGCCCTGACATGCTCCATCCATTCACTGTTTTTTATTCTTTTTTAGTAATCTTGTCGACCGCTGTTTTTACATTTCCTGCCTGTATTCCTGTCGCTGCCGCGGCTACCTCCGTCTTTTTTTGGTCCTCCTCAATGCACTGTTTCTTACCCTGTTCATAAAGTTTAACCGTGATGAGGAAATAAGCGAGTAATAATGGCCCATACACCAGTCCCATGACCCCAAATAGCGGGATACCGATGATCACACCGACCACCGTAATGATGGGGTGTATATCCCCCACACGCTTCGCGATGATTAATCGAAGCACATTGTCAATATTGATGACCACCACAAAGCCATAAACCAATAAACCGATACCGGCTACATTATCTCCCTGGGTCAATGCCAAAATCGCAGCTGGCACAAAAATCAATGGTGGGCCAAGCAAAGGTATAAAAGCCAATACGGCACAGATCACTCCCCAAAAAATAGGCTCGTTGAATCCAAAAATCCAAAAGCCCAGCGCCAATGTAGCGCCTTGGATCACGGCTATAAAGGTTTGACCCAATACATTGGAATAAGTAATATTTCTTAACTCATGACCGAACAGCACCGCATTTTCGACCTCAAATGGAGAGTACCGAAGCAACCCTCTTTCAAAGCTTCTGTAGTGACAAAACATGAAGTACAATAGAAAGTACATGACGGTGATATCGAGAAATAAACTGGCAGCTCCACTTAAAAGCGATGTCAGCACACCTCCGAGGTAAGTGGCACTTTTCTCCAATTGTTCCTGAATAAGATCAGGTTGACCCAATTTATCCCCTGCAAATTCATCAATGGTCGCGACCACATTATTGATCCACTCGGGATTTTCCAATAACTGCATCAGCTTTCGGGTCAACATGGTACCAATACCCAAAAGCGGCATCACAATGATCAGAAATGAAATAATGATGATCACCACCGCCGCGAGTGGCCTTCGCCACCGCCACCGATCAACCAGCCAAATATTCATCGGTCGAAAAAGGGTATACATCACAAAAGTGCCCAATATAGCCCCCACAATGCCTCGAACGGCATACACCAAAATACAAGACAGAATAATGAGAATGATGAGTGTAATTACATTACGCTCCTTCAAATTAAAGACCGAGTTAGCCATAGGCTCAGCGTGTTACATGATTAGAAATTTGGTTTTCTTTTTTCCAAAAAAGCGGAAACCCCTTCCTTAAAATCATCTGTACCAAAACACGCGCCAAACGCTGTAATTTCTACATCATAGCCATTTTGGGTATGATCATATGATGCATTGCTTGCCCGAATAGCTTGTTCAATAGCAGTTCCAGAGCGGCTTGCTATTTTATTGGCTAAAACCATCGCTGTCGCGAGTAACTCTTCGGGCGGGATGACCTGGTTGACCAGTCCGATCTGAGCGGCCTCCTCCGCAGCAACCATATCAGCGGTCAAGATCATCTCTAAGGCCTTGCCTCTACCTACCAATTGAGTCAGGCGCTGTGTTCCGCCATAACCTGGGATCAATCCCAAAGAAACTTCCGGAAGCCCCATTTTAGCTGAAGTAGACGCCAAACGAATGTGACAGGCAAGAGCTAATTCCAAGCCCCCGCCCAGGGAAAAACCATTGATGGCTGCTATAAAAGGCTTCGAAGCATGATGGATCCGATCAAAAACACGATGCTGTCCCTGTCGCGCCAAGTCCTCGCCTTCAAAACTATCGAAGGAAGAAAATTCAGCGATGTCTGCACCGGCAACAAAGGCTTTAGCTCTAGCCCCCGTCAGTATCGCTAAGCGAATATCCGGATTCTTCTCCACATCTGAAATCGCTTCCTCTAATTCCCGAATCGTTTGCTTATTCAATGCATTTAATTTATCCGGCCGATTGATGGTGATCACACGGATCTTCCCTTCATCCTGAATTAATAAGTTTTGATACGTCATAGCTTAACAGTATAATTTTCTATATGTTCTAAAACCCAAGGCGCACACTAAATCGAAAACCATCTTTCTTGGCCTCAGGCAGGTGAAGGTACGACAATCGTTTGATATATTCAATGTGCAGAAAATTAAATATATTCTCTAAACCAACGCTGGCTTCTACGTAGGGTTTTTTTCCGAGACTAAAACTGCTTTGCACGCCATCCCGATTGACAGGAAAATAAAACAGCTCGGGATTGTGTTCTGGATTATTCTCCGCACGCAGTCGTCCAAAATAGACTTTCGCCCCTATGGTTTCCCGAATTTTCGTTCTTCGTAAGAGGGGGATTTTATTGATAAAAAATCCTTGAAAACGATGATCGATGTTGAATTTGGCAAATTGATCACTCACAAATTCCAAGTTATTCATCAGCCTATAGGTGTCCGGACTGAGTAAATAACTCTGATCAGCCATAGGCGTCTCTAACAGCGGAAAAGGCAGTGAACCAAAAATATAGCCTGTGCCAAACTCCAAATCTGTGAAACCCAAAAACGACAAGTAAACACGTTTACTCACATCGAATCTTAGCGCATGATACGCGTATTCCCCTCCGAAAAGGCCTGACAATCCTGCATTGTACCGAAAATGAATAATCGGATATCTTCCAGACACGGGGAAACGACGTAGATTACTTTGAAAATATTCTTCATTAGGTGCCCAACGAAACTCTAAAACGGCCTCCGAAGTCTGAATTCCGGGTGTTTGACTGCCGCCAGCCACTTTGGTAAAATGAAGATTGCCCGCCGTTTCCTGATATCGACTGGCAAGGGTCGTCCGCAATCGCACTTGATTTCCGAATTCCACGCTGTGCTGCAGCTTAAACAAGCGATGGTACAACCAGCGGTTTTGATCATTTCTTCCGAAACTTCTAAAAAAACTGTCACCATTTAGAAAATCAAGGGGTAAACCCGGCTCGCGCACATCATTTTGATAAGATATACTTAAATAATGTCCAGGAAATTGAGCGATAGGTCGACTGTTCAAACTAACCGCAAATAGACCATAATATTTCCATCGTTCATCCAGAAGTCCATAAGCCGCGTAACCTTCCGCAAAAAAACGATCTGAAACTCCTTTACTCAAACGTCCTCCCGCACGAAATCTATTTCCTTCTAAGTGATTATACGTGTAAGCATGCTCTAGGGGGCCAAATTCCACCGCTCCAACCCGCTTATAACTGGTCGCTAAAAAAGAGACCCACTCTAACGTTTTGATAAAACTGTGATTTTGATTTAGGCTATCAATATTACGGTACAACTGCTCCTCCACCTCACTGAGTGGCACAGGCCTGCTCCCCTGCAAGTAATCGCCTGAGCGTGCCGAATCGACTCGAGAAACCTCCA
Source organism: Sphingobacteriaceae bacterium (assembly GCA_035645875.1). Classification (GTDB taxonomy): domain Bacteria; phylum Bacteroidota; class Bacteroidia; order Sphingobacteriales; family Sphingobacteriaceae; genus DASRQK01. The sequence goes on from DASRQK010000056.1 coordinate 3,570, forward strand.
CCAAAGTCGTATCCGCGACCAGTGAAGGCACCTGCGTTGACTGCCCCATGTAATGATCGAAATGCTGGACCCACCGACTAAAAAAACCTTGGCGAGAGCCATAAATCCCGAAATTTATCTGGGTTTCCACTAAGGAAGGCAAATAGAGGCCCGAGGCTTGACGTTCATATTGAAAATGAATTTCCAAATCATTGATCCAGTTTATATTTGCGCTCTGACTGGCTTGTAGAAAGGCTTCCCGAATGGCATATCGTCCCTCTGTGGAGATGAGCAGATTTCCCGAAAACAGCCGCTCTTGCTCATTTCTGGGCAGAAAATCCACTCGGACATACGCTCGGTTGTCTATTTTGATGGTGTCTCGAATCGCGTATTTATAGAACAATTGCGCCCCTGTCGCCACAGGGCTCATAAAAGATCGGTTAAAAAGGATCAGATTATTGTCGTAAAGATCCATGTCGGCATGCAAAAAACTCACGACCGTCTGGAGGTTTTCATTGTTCACAAAACGCTCATCCAATTCTGTGCTTTGGCTCGCAAGCAAGGTCGAGCGCTTAACGGAACTCACATGATTTCTATACTCACTGGATAATTTCTCCTCGATATACAAAGGGGTCAATGTCCGGCCGGGCGAGGAAACGGTATCCGTATTTTCAAAAATAAAGTCATACTTCCGGAACAATGGATTTTTAGCCACGGCCCCCGGCAAATCAGAAACGGCCATCATAATTTTATTGTAAGCCCGAAACTGCACATGGGACAATGAAGTCATGCGGTTAGCCGCACGATGAGCCGTGACCTTCCGAATCAAATCAACAGCGGGATTGCGATTTGAATAACGATGCGACACAATCACTTCCTCCAAGATGCGTTCTTCTTTATTTAAGCGAACTTCCAAAGGAACCACCTCTTTTCCACTTACGCGGGCCGAAATTTCCAGGTCATTATAACCCAGTGCCGCAACCAAAAGGACGACTTCCCGACCCTCCATGGCCAGAGAATCGTCAAAAGTCATTGAGGTGAGGTTCAAGGTAAACCAACCCTCCTGATCGGTCACGGATTTTGAACTGGTGCCCGAAACAGTCACAGTAGCTCCAGTCAAGGGGACTTGGGTTTCCGCATCCACCACCATTCCTCTCAAAAAATATTGGGCGGAAACCTGAATGCAGGCCATACAGAGCGAGCAGCAAAGCAGCAACGACCTCATCCTTGGTTTTATTTTTTTTATTTTTTTTATTTTCCTTGACAATACCTGCATCCTTAACCTGCATCCTTAGCGCTATTCGCTGAGGCAAGATACAATTTGTAGTTGAAATTCAACACCGAATGGTTAAATTTGCTGACGATGGACATCACAGAAAGCATATTGAACGCCTACCTGGAACAAAATTGCGACCCAGAGTCCACATTATTGGCTCAAATCAATAGGGAAACGCACTTGACACAGACTCAGTCGCATATGTTATCTGGTCACTATCAAGGCCGAATACTCGCTTTGTTCAGCAAATTGATTTCTCCGTCGCGCATACTAGAAATCGGTACGTTTACGGGGTACTCTGCGCTTTGTCTATTGGAAGGGTTACATGAAAAAGGAGAACTCCATACGATTGACAAAAATGAAGAATTAGAAGAGCGGGTGCGAGGCTATTTTGAGGCTTCGGGAAAAGCCCAACAAATCCATTTTCACATCGGAAATGCGCTGGATATCATCCCGGGGCTTCCCCATGATTTCGACTTGGTATTTATCGATGCGGACAAGAAGAATAACCTCTCCTATTTAGAGCTTGCCTACGAAAAAACAAGGACCGGGGCCCTAATAATGATCGACAATGTGCTTTGGAAAGGTCGGGTGTTTGACGAGCATCCGGACACCCAAACTCGGTATATATTGGAATTGAATGAAGCACTGGCGGAAGATAAACGTTTTGACAAATTAATATTACCGGTACGAGACGGCGTGTATTTGTTAAGAAAAAGATAATGGATTAGCCTTTGAAACAGACGTATGAGTAAGCGCATTAATAAAATAGTCCTTTGGGTTTATCTGATCACACTTGGCAGCCTAACATCGTGTCTACCGAAACAAGAAGTGCTTAGAGGCCCTCAAGCGAGTGCCCCGCCAGCACAAACAAGCGGCTCCATGCCCAGCGGCACATCGATGCGTCCCGGCACCTCGAACATCGGATGGCAGTACATAGAAACTTATAAAAGTATCGCCATCGAAGAGATGAATCGGCACGGCATTCCGGCGAGCATTAAATTGGCGCAAGGCATTTTGGAATCCGGAAATGGAACGAGCCGTCTGGCTGTAGAAGCGAATAACCACTTTGGCATTAAATGCACGACGGATTGGTCTGGGGGACGAAGTTATCACGACGACGATGCGGAAAACGATTGTTTTAGGGTGTATTCCAGGGCAGAAGAATCTTTTCGAGACCATTCTCAATTTCTTTTGAGACGCCGCTATGAGAAACTGTTCACCTTGAGACCCAATGACTATAGAGGCTGGGCTCGTGGCCTAAAGGAAGCGGGTTATGCCACTAATCCGCGTTACGCAGATTTATTGATCGACCTCATCGAGCGCTACGAACTCCATCAGTTCGATACTCCGAATAGAAGAACCGCTCAAAGACCTGTGCCGCCAACCCCACAAACGGCGCCAGCCGATCACAGGGTCGAAGATGAAAGACACACCCCTTCCCAAGCTCGGGCGCTGAAAATTCACGAAGTGACATCCGGTGAAACCTTAATTTCCATCGCGCCAAAATACGGATTGACCCCTCAGGAGATTATCCAGATAAATGGTTTAAGGAATGGGGATCTGCATCCTGGACAGCTTTTGGTCGTGTCTAAAATGTAAAAAGCTGTTAATTATTTCCGCAGCTGAAGCGTAAACCTTAGCTTTACCCGTGTGAGAACGCTTGCGTACATACTACTCTCTTGGATCAATATCGTTTTCTGTCCGAACCTGTACGGACAAAACGATGAGTCGAGCAATTCGGCGCAAGGCATCGTGATGGATGTTCAAACCAAACAAAGAATCTCCAGAGTCTTTGTCTACAACCCGGAAAATGACGCGGGAACCTATAACAATACAAGAGGGGAATTCACGATCGATGCCAAACCCGGAGATGTTCTAATTGCCGCCGTAGAGGGCTATTACCCCGACACCATTTCGGTAACTGCACAGCACACGCTCATTTTTCAACTTCAGCGCTCCGCCATTCGGATTCAAGAGGTTCGATCGTAGTTCGGCGAAGCCCGGAAGAGCTGCTTCAAGAAACTCAAAAGGAATATAGCACAGCCTATTCCAAAGGCGCGCGCGGAAACTTGCTTTCTGTTGGACCAAGCGGTGCGGGCCTGAATATTGATGCCTTATACCGCTTAATCAGCCGTGAAGGGAAAAATGCACGCCGCCTCCAGGAAATTATAGAACGGGATTATCGGGAATCGGTGATCGATTATCGATTCACTCCAGAACTGGTCAGCCAGACCACCGGCCTAACAGGGGATACATTAAAGGATTTTATGGACCAATACCGCCCGGGCTACTTTTTTGTCTTAGGATCATCCGATTACAACCTCATCTTTTATATTCGATCCAGTTTTGCACAATACCAGCGCAATCCAGCAGCCAAGCGTCTCCCTCCACTACAACCGGCAAGGGATGAAGATTCCCCGTGATATGACCTTTACTTTAGCTGTATTTTCAAAAAATCAAAAGAATTTTTGAAAATACATTAATTGTTTCCATATTTGTCCAATCGGCACAAACTTTGAGTGTTGATCTGATATAATTGATAATGAACACAAAAAACAACATATCCTTTGTCACCAGACCTGGTTTTCAAAACCATGTCCCTGGTGTTTTTTGTGACTTTTTTAGGGTAGAGCGTCGAGTTCTGCGGCACCGACGAATTATGATGCCCCGGGCTTAATAGTGGGTGTCCTCCTTTAAAAACCCGTACCTCACCAGTCCGGTGACTGTACGAAATCAACATCTTTTATTATTAACAATGTAAAACACCGTCTGTCGGATTGTTTTTCGATTATTCGGTTCATATATAAATGAATACTTCAGAATTTTTAATCATTCCAGCAAAAGAGGAGCATATCACATATGCAGCGCAGATCTGTGATGAAATGTTTGAATCGGCCAAAGCCAGAGGTACGGGCATCGCTCGCAGAACGCCAGAATACGTAGCGAAAAAAATGAAGGAGGGCAAAGCCGTCATCGCACTTCATCGCGACGGGCGTTGGGCTGGGTTTTGCTACATAGAAACATGGAGCCATGGTGACTATGTGGCGAACTCCGGATTGATTGTCAATCCGGAATTCAGGCAATACGGATTGGCCAAAATGATCAAAAAGCGTATCTTTGACCTATCCAGAGAGCAATATCCCAAAGCAAAAATTTTCGGACTAACCACGGGATTGGCGGTGATGAAGATCAATTCGGACCTGGGATATGAACCGGTTCCCTATTCGGAATTGACGCAAGATGAAGAATTCTGGAAGGGATGTCAGTCCTGTGTGAATTACGAGATCCTTAAAATGAAAGACCGAAAAAACTGCATGTGTACCGCTATGCTTTGGGATCCGGTAGAAAAGGAAAAGGAAATTCGTGCAAAAATCGAAGCGAAGAACAAAGCAAAAGAGCGATTAAAAAATATGACCAAAAAATCCTCTTTACTGAAACGTATCGAGGCAAAACTGTGGAAATCTACGAAGAAATTGGTCAGCACCGCATTATCAGTAAAGCCACACAAGGCTCCTGAGGCTTAAGGAAGAGAAACATTGGAATTACAAGAAAAAAGACAATAATTTAATGAAAAAAGTAGTTTTAGCATTTAGTGGGGGATTGGACACATCGTTTTGTTGCATTTACCTCAGTCGGGATTTAGGCCTGGAAGTCCATTCAGTGATCGTCAATACCGGTGGGTTTTCGGAGGAAGAGTTGAAAAGCATTGAGGCCCGGGCATATGAGCTGGGCGTAAAAACGCATACCACGATCGATGACACGCAAAACTACTACGACAGCACCATCAAATACCTAATCTACGGAAATGTGTTGAAAAACGCCACTTACCCGCTTTCGGTGTCTGCCGAACGGGTTTGCCAGGCGACTGCCATCGCAAATTTTGCAAAAAAGTTGGGTGCCCCAGCCGTTGCGCACGGTTCCACAGGTGCCGGTAATGACCAGGTTCGCTTTGATATGATTTTTAACACCTTGATCCCAGGAGTAGAAATCATCACCCCCATTCGTGACTTAAAATTGAGCCGAGAAGATGAAATCGATTACCTGAACAAACACGGTTTTCCCTATTCAGCTGAAAAAGCGAAATATTCCATTAATAAAGGGCTTTGGGGCACCTCGGTAGGCGGTGCCGAAACGCTGACATCCCATCAATATTTGCCGGAATCGGCCTGGCCCACGCCCATCACTTCACATGAACCACAGCAGATCAGTATAGATTTCGAAAAAGGTGAACCCGTCGCACTGAATGGAGAAAAATTAGGCGCGGTAAAAGTCATTCAACACCTGCAGGAACTGGCCCAGCCCTATGGCATCGGCCGTGACATCCACGTGGGAGATACCATCATCGGAATCAAAGGACGGGTAGGATTTGAGGCTGCCGCACCATTGATCCTGATTAAAGCACACCATACCTTAGAAAAACACACCTTGACGAAATGGCAATTGTCTTGGAAAGACCAGATTTCCGGATTCTATGGAAACTATATGCATGAAGGCCAAATGCACGATCCCGTGATGAGGGATATCGAGGCTTTTTTACGCAGCACGCAACAAACGGTGACGGGGCGCGTCAGCATCGAACTTCACCCACATCGCTTCCTGGTTTTGGGCATTGAATCACCGCACGATCTGATGAACAATGAATTTGGAAGTTATGGTGAGATGAACGAAGGCTATACCGGGGATGATGTCAAAGGATTCTCCAAAATATTCGGCAACCAAACATGGATCTGGCACAAGGTCAATTCTAAACATTATGAAAAATAAAATCAGAGTAGGTATTGTCGGATCAGCCGGTTATACCGGAGGAGAACTGTTACGAATTTTAATTCATCATCCACAGGTGGACATCGTGTACGCACATTCGGCCTCCAATGCCGGGAATAAAGTGTATGCAGTACACAATGACTTGTTTGGCGACACTGATTTGTCATTTTCATCGGAAATCCATTCCGAAATCGATGTGGTTTTTCTTTGCGTAGGACATGGTGATGCCCGAAAGTTTCTCGATGGGCATACCTTCGACCCGGCCGTTAAAATCATCGATTTATCCCAAGATTACAGGCTGAAAGCCCACACCACTTATCAAGGTCAAAACTTTGTCTATGGCTTACCCGAATTAAATAGGGAAAGCATCCGAAAAGCCCATTATATAGCCAATCCAGGCTGTTTTGCGACCAATCTTCAGCTTTCGCTTTTACCTTTAGCTGCGGCTGGACGTTTACCGGATCAAATCCATGTGCATGCCACCACCGGTTCCACAGGCGCAGGACAAAAGCCTGGTCCCACCACCCATTTTTCGTGGCGGAACAATAACCTATCGGCTTATAAGGAGTTTACCCACCAACATTTGCAGGAGGTTTCGCAGTCTTTGGACCAATTGCAGCCGGGATTTCTACCGGTAGCGACAAAACATGTCGCCACCTCGGGAGATGCTTCGGAAGGAGTAGAAGAAGGAGTAGAAAAAACACTCTTGGAACGTGCTGCCGAAAAAATCAATTTCATTCCACACCGGGGCGATTTCGCCCGAGGCATTTTCTCTTCGGTGTACATGGACAGCGATTGGACCCAAGAGGAAACCTTTCAATGTTTCACGGACTACTATCGAACACATCCTTTTACCCATGTAAGCAGCGATGATATCGACCTCAAACAGGTCGTGAACACGAATAAGAGCATCATTCAGGTAAAAAAACAGGGACAAAAATTATTGATCCTGAATGCGACCGATAATTTACTGAAAGGGGCATCCGGACAAGCAGTGCAAAACATGAACCTGCTGTTTGGGCTGGATGAAACTGCCGGGTTAAGACTGAAAAGTGTCGGATTTTAACCCTATATTTACCATCCCTAAAGGATGAAAACTATGCAAAAAATCGGCGAAAGTCTGGCCGGCCTCTCTGCAAAATTGGAAGGGAGGCTGTACTACGATTCCAGCTCCCCACATCAAACCGTACTGCACGCTTATGCGACAGATGCGTCTGTATATCAAGAATTACCCATAGCCGTTTGTATTCCAAAAAACCTAAAAGACCTGCAGGAATTGATCGCTTTTGCCAGTATTTTCGGGGTGACACTGATCCCGCGGACGGCTGGAACCTCCCTGGCCGGTCAAGTGGTCGGTCGCGGGATCGTGGTAGATGTTTCAGAGCATTTCAATCAGATCCTGGAAGTGAATGCCGATGAAGCCTGGGTTCGGGTTCAGCCCGGTGTGATACGCGACGACCTGAATGCGTTCTTAAAACCCTTCGGGCTGATGTTCGGTCCGGAAACCTCCACAGCCAGCCGCGCCATGATCGGCGGAATGATCGGCAATAACTCCAGTGGCTTACATTCCATCGTTTGGGGAGATACCCGGACACACCTGCTGGAGGCCACTGTGTTGTTAGATGACGGTTCAGAAATGCTTTTTGAACCCTTGGACCAACAGCAACTACGCGAAAAAATGCAATCCAAGGGACGAGAAGGGGATATTTACCGCGGGATGTACGACCTCTTGTCCGACACGAACAATCAGCAGGCCATAGAAATAGGATTTCCGAAAAAAAGCATTACCCGTCGCAATACAGGCTATGCATTGGACCTATTAGCGGACCATTTTGAGGCAGGGATCAATCTCTGCACCTTATTGGCCGGATCGGAAGGAACGACAGGGATCATCACGGAAGCCAAGCTTCATTTATTGCCCCTACCTAAACCTGAGATCGGCATTGTATGCGTACATTGTGAGTCGGTACTGGAAGCCATGCACGTGAATGTGATCGCGCTCCAGCATCAGCCGGAAGCATCCGAATTGGTGGATAAATACATACTCGATTTTACCAAAGGACACCAAACCTATCAACATAATCGCTTTTTCATAGAAGGAGATCCCGGCGCACTATTGATGGTCGAATTTCGGGGTGACACCTTGGAAGAAATTGGTCAAAAGGCAGCTGCCCTGCAAAGGGAGTTGATCGCTCAAAAACGGGGATATGCGTACCCCCTAATTACGGGTGTGGAGACCACCAAAGTCTGGGATGTACGTAAAGCAGGCTTGGGATTGATCCGAAACCTACCTGGCGACACCCAACCGGTGAACCTGATCGAAGATTGCGCCGTATCTCCGGAAGACCTTCCGGCATATGTGACCGAAGTAGAAGAAATATTACAAAAATATGGATTGAACGCTTCCTACTACGCACATGCCGGAGCGGGCGAGCTGCATATTGAGCCCTTGATCAATCTCAAAACCGCCGAGGGCAAGAAAGCCTTCCGGGGTGTATTGGCAGATACCGCAAAATTGGTCAAAAAATTTAATGGTTCACTCAGTGGCGAGCACGGGGACGGGAGATTACGGGGGGAATTTATTCCCGAGGTGCTGGGCGAACAGGTGTATGCGCTCCTCAAACAGGTGAAGGAAATCTTCGACCCTGCGGGGGTATTTAATCGTGGCAAAATTGTCGATACACCGCCCATGGATGAATTCCTACGTTATAAGCAGGAAACCGCATCCCTATCAATCCCGACGATTTTCGATTTTTCCGGGCAGGAAAGCATACTCCGACTGGCTGAAAAATGTTCAGGATCGGGGGATTGCCGAAAAACGCACGTAAGCGGTGGGACCATGTGCCCCTCATATATGGCCACTCGGGAAGAAAAAGACACCACGCGCGCACGAGCCAATATGCTCCGTCAGTTTTTGACCCACTCGCAAAAAGCCAATCGTTTCGATCACGACGAGATTCGGGAGGCCATGGATCTATGCCTCAGCTGCAAGGCATGTAAAAGTGAGTGCCCTTCCGAAGTGGATGTGGCCAAGATGAAAGCCGAGTTTCTACAGCATTATTACGATGCCAATGGAACGCCTTTTCGCACTTGGGTGATCGCTCATTTCACACAATCCCAAGGCCTGGCCATGTGGATGCCGGCCTGGTACAATGCGATCATTCGCAATCGGACCTGGTCGGGATTGATCAAAAAAATCATCGGTTTCGCCCCAGATCGTTCCCTACCCGAAGTTGGGAAGACCACCTTAAGAAAGTGGATGGGCCGTCAACAGCTTCGTACGGCCCGACAGAAAGAAAGAAAAACAGTATACCTGTTCTGCGATGAATTTACCAACTATAATGACGTGGGCATTGGTCAAACCGCCTATCGATTATTGACGGCCTTAGGCTATGAGGTTCGTCTGGCAGAACATACCGAAAGTGGGCGAACCTACCTTTCCAAAGGTTTGTTAAGGAAAGCGAAGGCCATTGCCAATCAAAATGTCCGTAAGCTGCATGCGCTCATCGATGAGGATACCCCTTTATTAGGGATTGAGCCCTCTGCGATTTTAACCTTTAGAGACGAATACCCCGATCTGGTCGATGAAGAACTGTTAGAACCCGCGCGGAAATTGGGACAAAACGCCTTGCTCATTGACGAATTTCTGGCGGCCGAAATGGCTGCCGGACGCATTGATCGAGGAAGCTTTGAAACAGCGGAAAAGAAAATAAAGTTGCATGGCCATTGTTATCAAAAAGCCTTTCACCTGATGGGTGCGACAGAACAAATACTGAGTTTTCCATCCGGTTATCAGGTGGAAAGCATCCCTTCCGGTTGCTGTGGTATGGCCGGATCCTTCGGTTATGAAAAGGAGCATTTCGACGTATCCATGAAGGTGGGTGAGCTGGTGCTTTTGCCGACCGTTCGGGAGACAGCTGAAGAGGTACTGATCGCCGCACCGGGAACGAGCTGTAGGCATCAAATTAAAGATGGAGCCAATCGAAAATCCTATCATCCAGTAGAAATATTATGGGAAGCATTACGCGATAAAAACAAGATTCACCATGGAAATTAAGCTAAAGAAAGTCAATGATGCGGTACACTTCGAAGGAACAGGAGTCGTGCCGGATGTTCAGGTACAAATCGACGGGACACCGGAAATCGGTGGGCAAAATTTAGGCGTCAGACCGATGGAATTGGTGCTCATGGCATTGGGATCCTGTGCGTCCTTGGATTTTGTGACGATATTGACCAAACAACGCCAAGCGATCACTTCCCTCGACGTGAAAGTAACCGGCCAAAGAAGGGATGAAGCCCCACGCATTTTTACCGCAATCCACATACATTTCGAATTGGGTGGTCAGATCGATTCAGAAAAGGCGGCCAAAGCAGCTGAATTAGCTGTTAAAAAATATTGTTCGGTGCATGACATGCTATCTGCTGGTGGAATAGCCATTACCTACGATTTCGAGATCGTTTAGGTCTGCAGTAAAATCCCGATAAAAAATCGTATTTTAGCCGAATTGGAGTATACTATGGCAAAAATCCCCACCACGGGTCGAACTACAGCGCGTGGTCAAAATAAATTTGTGGAGACCGGACAAATCGAAGTGTACGGAGCGCGCGTCCACAACCTTAAAAATATCGATGTCTCTTTTCCGAGAAATCAACTCGTCGTCATTACCGGATTGAGTGGGAGTGGAAAGTCTTCCCTGGCTTTCGACACCATCTATGCGGAGGGTCAACGTCGCTACATGGAAACTTTTAGCGCGTACAGCCGGCAGTTTATGGGAGGCATGGAACGTCCCGATGTGGATAAAATCAACGGCTTAAGTCCGGTAATTTCCATTGAACAAAAAACCACCAGTAAAAATCCCCGATCGACGGTAGGCACC
>DASRQK010000057.1:0-2376 GCA_035645875.1 Sphingobacteriaceae bacterium
CTCATACAAACGGTTAAAGCGATTTCCGAATGTACGCGTCATTTCCAGGTGTTGTTCCTGATCCTTACCCACCGGTACTTTTGTAGCGTGGTGAATGAGTATGTCGCAGGCCATCAAAACCGGATAGGTGAGCAGGCCGGCATTGACGTTGTCGGGATTGGCCCTCACCTTATCTTTAAATGAAGCAGCTCGCTCTAATTCGCCCATATACGCATTCATGTTCATATATAGGTATAATTCAGCGACCTCCGGTACGTCAGATTGGATATAGATGGTGGATTTTTCGGGGTCAATACCTGCCGCCAAGTACTCCACGACGACTTGACGTACGGTCCCCGCCAGGTTTTCCGGCGTGGGGTGGGTGGTCAATGAATGCAGATCGGCGATAAAAAAATAGCAATTATATTCGTTTTGCATTTTCACGAAATTGCTCAATGCGCCATAATAATTTCCTAAATGTAATTTTCCGGTGCTCCGGATACCGCTGACTACTGTTTCCATATATGTGGGCGAAAATACAGAATTTTTACGAAAGATTTTTGGCCTTTTCCCAGTACACATCCATTTCTGCGAGTGTCATATCCCTGAGCGATTTGCCTTCTGCCGAGGATTGTTCCTCCAAATACGTAAAGCGTTTGATAAATTTCTTATTGGTACGCTCCAAAGCATTTTCTGGATTGATGCCCAGATGTCGCGCATAATTGATCAGGGAAAAGAGCAGATCCCCAAATTCAGCTTCTGCTTTTTCCCGACCAGGAGCCGTTCCAGGATCGGCCGGCTCCACTTGTTCTGCATCCGCTGCCTCTATGTCAAATTCAGCTTTGAATTCCTGTAATTCCTCTTCGACTTTCTCCCAAACCTGTTTTTTATCTTTCCAGTCAAAGCCTACCCCGCGCACTTTATCCTGTATGCGATAGGCCTTCACCATGGCCGGTAGCGAGCGAGGGACACCGGCCAGAACCGATCGGTTTCCTTCTTTCAACTTTAATTGTTCCCAATTCCTTTTCACATCCGCTTCGTTAGCCACCTCCACATCCCCATAAATGTGCGGATGGCGGGAGATGAGTTTTTCGCACACGCCATTCAGTACATCGGTGATGTCGAAAGCGCCCTGCTCTTCGGCTATTCGAGCGTAGAACACCATGTGCATCATCAGGTCGCCTAATTCCTTTTTAACCTCGTCCAGATCCCCGTCCAGGATCGCATCCGCCAATTCGTACATTTCTTCTATACTTAAATGCCGCAGGCTTTCCATGGTTTGTTTCCTATCCCATGGACATTCGGTTCGTAAGGTATGTAGGACAGTTAAAAGTCGTTCGAAGGCCCCACTGGGGGTGTTTCGTGGGGCCGGTGCAGTATGAGCCATATTTTGATCTATTTATTAAAGGACGAATTTAATAAAAAAATCGCAGGGCTCCTCATTTACTTAGACTGTGGGTCCGGGATGGAGTTCAAATTTAAAGTACAGGTACCCCGGGAGCTTTTTGGTATCGATCTCTTCGGTCAAAGGGATAAAAGTTTGTAAGCCCAATTGCCAATCTTGATCCTTGATCTCCGATAAGCTGCGAACGGGTTGAAACAGCGCATTTTCATTGGGCAGATCGGTGTTGGATTGTATGCCTAAGAAGCCCTCACCGCGTAGATTATCAATGAGCGTATCTGTAATTGCATTCGCGTAACGCATCATTTTACTGATCCAAATTTTTTCGGACTCCACAAATTCAGGGTAATGCTCCCTGGTGTAATTCAGGATCAATTTTTCCCCTTCTTCGTTCAATCCTTCTTTCATCATTCTTAACCCCATGCTTCTAATCTCTTCCTGATAATAATCACAGCCATATTTGAGGGTGAGATCCCCGGCCAAAGGGCATTCTTCGATATTGGCCCGTAGCGCCATCATACGGTTTCTCAAGGTGTGGAGATAGTCCTGCTCCGCCTGTTTTTCCATGATTAAAGTGTCCATAACCTGTGAATTTTACATTAAGCGTTTATCCTACAATCGAAAATATAACCAACGGTACACTTGATTGGTTCTTCGATAGGTCAGTTCTTAGAAAATTACAGTATTAGTCCATACCTCTTGAATGGAATAAAGTCAGGGGCTACGTATTTATCAGCTAAAAATGCGTATAAAAACAATCAACTTCCGGATAGCCTTTTTGTTATTAACCTAAACGGGACCATTAACAGAAGGATCTATATAAATAGAATGCGTGAGATAAAGAAGTTAATTGAATAAAATAAAAAAGGAAAAAATGATGAAAAACAAGAAGAATGAAAATGGAAAAGCGGAGATGCCCAATGCTCATCTGCATGAATTGTTCATCGACGAACTGAGGGATGTGCTGGGGGGAGAACGCCAACTACTGAAGGGAT
>DASRQK010000058.1:0-2955 GCA_035645875.1 Sphingobacteriaceae bacterium
ATTTGCTCGATAGCAGTAACCTTCCCCATCAGGTCATGTAAGGTCGTACTAAAAAGAGCGGATTTCTGTTTCAGTTCCCGTGCTTCTCGCGTCAAGCGCATAGTGGGCAATCCCGCAGAACCCGCCCCGCCCTTACTCGGATAGCCATATAAAGCGATCTCTTTTTCTCGTTCTTCTAGGGTTTCCTCCTTGATCCGTTTTTCAGCGATCTGCGCGGTATCGCCCCCTGAACTTTCCGCACCGAACGGGTAGGTCATGGAATGTTTCTTTAAGGTTTTGTGAATTAAATCGCCTACCGTAGTAACTTGGTAGTCTGCTACCTCCACCAGTTCCACATTTTCTCCATTACCCTTTTTTTTGATCTTGACGGGATCGGGGGCTAAAATCCAAAGGTGCTCCCTTGCCCGGGTCGTGGCGACGTAAAGTGTATTGAGCGCATCCATGTAATTATAGAGTTCTTCCTCAAAGTATTGTTCCGACAGGGAAGATTGCCGGGTGGCCGTCCCAAATCGTAAGGGAATTTGTTCCAAATCCTGGGCGTAGGTGCCCTGCATATCAAACCAAACCTGATTGTCATACTTGCCGCCGAGCCGCCAATTGCAAAATGGAATCATGACCGTCCGGTAGGCCAAGCCTTTTGCTTTATGGATGGTTGTAATTTCCACGGCCGGTCGAACAGACCCCGTGCTTAATGTTTTTTCAGCCCCTTCTTCATCCCAATACTCCAAGAACTTTTGTAGACCCATCGCCCCCCGATTCAGGAAGCCAGCAGACAGATCGCGAAAATCCAATAGATATGGGAGGGCTGTTTCATCCCGATCAAACGCGTAACACTCGATCATCCCCTCGATCATGCTGCCTAAAGGCATTTTTTTCAATTCCGACCAATGCGTCAAAAGCTCCTGCGGAAGGTATGTGCTGAGTAGCTGAATATCACCACGTCCACAGGCCAGCCAAGCATCTGCGGGCATTTCTAATTCCTTGTTTTTCTGGTAATAATGCACTAATTGGCCCAGGTAAAGATTAAAGGATCTCCCCTCAAAAGCCATGTATCGAAGCGTGGCAATCAAGCATTGTATGGCCGGGTGCCCACCCAATTGTAAGGCGTCACCGGAACGCACTTCGAAAGATAATCCTCCCTGCGACTGTCGCCAAGTAAAATATTCCACCAGTAGGCGGGCCTCGTTATTGTTCCGAACCAATATCCCTATTTCCGAAGCCTGATAGTGATTTTCCGAAAGCCAGCTGGTGATTTGCTCAAAAGTGCGCGCACAGGCGATTTCTTGGAATTGCGGACTCGTTAAACTACCCGTTTCACCCTCTTTCACACCGAGAAATTCCAGCTGTACATGCCCTCCCTTTTTGCCGAATTTGGATGGGGGGACTTCCTGCGCGACATCCTCATAAGCCCTTATTATCGCGTCGTGGTGCCGTTTTTGATGCCAACTAGCTTCCCATCCCAAGCCTTCAATTAGTGCGTTGACTTTTTTTTGTAACTCAACCGGTGCCTGGGTGAAAAGAAAATTATTAAAATGTATGATATTCTCTTCGCTGCGGAAATTAAAAGTTAAAGACTCTTTTTGGATCAATGTCTTCGCATCCGTCAGGTGGAATGCACGCATAACATCCTCCTCCACACCTTGCAGCAAAATGCGAAAATCCCCATTTCTCCACCGATAAATGCTTTGTTTGACGTCTCCAACGATCAAGTGAGCCTGCTTATCCTGGGCTGAGGTACTGAGCGCATTAATCAACAGCGGTTTTAAGTTTTCCCATTGGGTATGCGAGGTATCCTGAAATTCATCAAATAAAAAATACTGATACTTGTTCCCGATTTTTTCCCAGATAAAAGTCGGGTCGCCCTGCTCGGTTTGTCCGATTTTGGCCAATAATAATTGCGCATCAGAAATGAGCTGAGCGCTATTCTCCGTCCTCCAGTCGGACAGTAAATCAGCCATATCCTTGAGTAATCTCAGGTAATGGATGTTCTCATCCACGGCTTGAGTGAGGTAATAGGTAGGTAATCCTTCTTCCAAATACGCATGAAATTCATGAATCAGCGGATCGATTTGGTGATATAGTTCGGTGATATGCGCTGCGCGTTTCTTTTCCCTTTGATATTCATCGGGGTTTTTTAACTTTTCGAGATTCTGCCGAAGTTTCTCCAAATCGGGCCATTCTTTGGGGCTTTCTTGGATTTTCAGTAGGTAGTTTCTATTGGGATAGTAGAAGTCTTCGGCCCCAACTTGAGCTGCTTTAATATGCGTCGCAATCGCATGCGTGCGGTCTTGAACACCCTGTAAAAAATCCTCCTGCAATGTTGTGGTTGCCAAGGCAATTCGCTCAAAAACGCGTTTATTCCCTTCCCTTCCCGCGACATCTTCTAAATGCCGGAAATGATCATTGAAAATGATGGATGATAATTTTTGAAGCTCCCTATTGATGTTCCACACCTTGTCTGCCTCGATCCGTCGCAGCATTTCTTTCACGATCCATTCGAAAAGCTCCTCACGATCGTTTAATTGGTCATATAATCGACGCATCAGATCGCCCTGAACTTTCTTCGTGTTCATTTCTATTTTGAAACTACTGTCCAAACCTAACTCATAGGTGAAATTTCGAATCACTTGTTGGGAGAAACGATCGATGGTTTGTACCGAGAAACGGCTGTAATCGTGAAGGATTTTTCGATAGGCATCATCTGCCTTTAGTTGTAATTGCTGCGGATCTTGATCCGGAAAACCCACCGAGATCGCCTCGAGGTAGTCGGTAATTTGATCAAAATTTCCAGACGCCAGCTCATAAAGCACCTCCATGATCCGAGACTTCATTTCTGCCGTGGCTTTATTGGTGAAAGTCAGGGCCAATACCGATCTGTAACGCGCTGGTTCTTCAAGCAATAAGGTCAGAAAATGCACGGTAAGGGCGAATGTCTTACCGGACCCTGCCGAAGCC
>DASRQK010000059.1:0-5809 GCA_035645875.1 Sphingobacteriaceae bacterium
CCGAAGAAGCGGCGCGATTGATTGATCCAACCTATTCAGTCGGACCTGAAGTAAATTATTACTTTATGGCGGTCAGCACCTTCCTGATTGCCATTCTCGGCACCTTTGTGACTGAAAAAATTGTTGAGCCACGCTTGGGCAAATATGACGAAAGTGAGGCCAGTGTTGATTTGGGCGCGCAGAGTATTGAAGGGGTCACTGACCTAGAACGCAAAGGCTTAAAACTAGCCGGTTTAAGCTTTCTTATTTTATGTATTTTATTGGCCTTAACCATCGTTCCAGAGTGGGGCATTTTACGTCATCAGGAAACCGGAGAAGTAGCCGGTTCACCGTTCTTAAAAGGCATTGTGGTGTTTATTTTTATCACCTTTGCGATTCCCGGATATGTTTATGGCAAGGTGGTTGGCACCATGAAAAATGACCGTGATGTCATCGATGCCATGAGTAAAAGTATGGGTACCATGGGTTTATACATTGTGTTGGTTTTCTTTGCTGCGCAATTTGTGGCTTTTTTTAAATGGTCAAATTTAGGCACGGTGCTGGCGATTAAAGGTTCTATTTTGATTCAAAGCATAAGTTTAGATGGGCCGATCATCTTTTTGTTTTTTATTATTCTGTGTGGCATGGTGAATTTATCCTTGGGTAGCGCCTCAGCACAATGGGCAGTAACCGCACCAATCTTTGTACCCATGTTGATGCTGGTGGGCTATGCCCCGGAAACCATTCAAGCCGCCTATCGGATTGGTGACTCGGTGACCAATGTGATTACCCCGATGATGAGTTATTTCGGGCTCATATTAGCCTTTGCCATCAAATACGTACGCGATATAAAAATCGGAACAATGATCAGCATGATGCTGCCGTATAGCATCTTTTTTACCATCGCTTGGACGATCCTGTTCTTTTTGTGGGTATTCGGTTTTGGGCTTCCGGTAGGACCAGGTTCGCCGACTTATTTTCCAGCTCAGTAGGATAAGGCGGCTACATTCGAATAGTTTTTTAATCCATAATGACAGGTGGGCGAACAAATGACCATGTTTGTCTTTGATTACAGCGGGAATCCGATGCTTTATCATGCGGTCGCCTTTCGATATACGATCTTTTGAAACTTTGTTCAAGGAGCATTATCAGTTCCTTCTCCTGCAGGCTTTTCAGTCGGTGGGGGATGAGGAGGTGGCGAAGGATGTGGTGCAACTTTTTTTTATCGATTTGTGGGAGAAGCGTAGTGCGGGGGAGATCAAGAATTTTAAAGCGTATGCGAGCCGAGCGGTGCGGAATTTGGCAATTTCACAATTGCGTGGGCAGGCATCTGAGGCGATGCGTCGAGATCAATTTTCATTGAACCAGGAGGAAAGTGAGGAGGATGAGCTGACGCGGGCGGAGGAGCAAAAAAGAGAGCTGCACCGGGAGGAGTGGGTAGCGGATTTGATCGATCAGCTGCCGGAGAAGCGGAAAGCAATTTTTCTGGATTTCGTGGTGATCCGATGATTCCTCGTTTAGAGGACCGTCGGATCGGTTATTTTGCACAGCAACAGACGGATTTCGGATTAAATGAGCAGGGGATAGCGAAGACTTCGTATATCCGCCGTTGGCGATTGGAACCAAAGGATCCCGATGCTTATTTTTCGGGTCAATTATCGGAGCCGGTAAAGCCGATCGTGTTTTACATTGATCCTGCGACTCCGGCCAAATGGATACCGTACCTGAAGCAAGGGGTGGAGGATTGGCAGAAGGCGTTCGAGGGGGCGGGCTTTAAAAATGCGATCTTGGCGAAGGATGCGCCTACTCCGGAAGAGGATCCCAGCTTTAATGTGACGGATACGCGGTATTCGATCATACGGTATTTGGCTTCGGAGACAGAGAATGCTTACGGACCGCATGTGGCGGACCCACGTACAGGACAGATACTGAGCAGTCATATTGGGTGGTTTCACAATGTGATGAACCTGATTCGGAATTGGTATTTTGTACAAACCGCCGCAACCAATCCGGAGGCCCGAAAACGCGTGCTGGATGATGAAGTGATGGGGGAATTGATCCGTTATATCGCGGCACATGAGGTGGGGCATTCGTTAGGTCTGCCACACAATTTCATGGCTAGTAAGGCGTTTTCGGTGGATTCGCTACGCTCGCGCACCTTTACTGATCAGCATGGGTCTACGCCTTCGATCATGGATTATGCGCGATTCAATTACATCGCGCAGCCGGAGGACGGGGTGCGTCAATTTATGCCGATCATGGGTCCTTACGATTTTTATACGATCAATTGGGGTTACCGAGTGTTCCCTAATGTGGAGAAACCACAAGATGAAACGCCGATTTTGAACCGTTTGATCGAGGAGAAGGCGGATGACCCGATCTATCGTTATGGTAGACAAATGGGTTTCTTGGAGCGGCAAAATGATCCTCGTTCCCAAACGGAGGATTTGGGCGATGATGCGGTCCGAGCGAGTACCTATGGGATTATGAACCTGCAGCGTATCGTGCTGAACTTGCGTGAGTGGACGTACCAGGAAGGCGATAATTACGATGCCTTGACGGATCGTTATACGCGGATTTTGGGGCAATGGAACCTGTATGTCGGGCACGTTCAACGTCAGGTGGGCGGTATACAGACGGATCACAAATCGATGGATCAATCGGGTGAAATCTATTCTCCGACTCCGGCTGCGGAACAAGAAGCAGCGGTGCGCTTTTTGAATGAGCAGGTGTTTAAGACACCGACTTGGTTGTTGGACCCTTCGGTGATCAATTTGGTGGGTGATGAGGGGCAAATGGATCGTTTGCTGCGTAATCAGAATAGTATTTTGAGCCGTTTAATGCATGTGGGTAATTTTAATCGTCTCTCGGAATGGGAGGTGCGAAGCGATGAACCGACTTTTACGGTGCCGCGATTATTAGCGCTGCTGAACGAGGGGATGTTCGATCGAGCTGTGGAATCGGATCCGCTGCGTCGGGCGTTGCAGCGGAATTATGTGACGTTTTTACAGGCACACGTGCTGTCGAATTTGGATAATCCGGCTTATGACGCTGCGCGAAACAGCCTCGGAATGCGTACGTTTCCGATGAATGTGAATCACTCTATGCACGCTGAAGTGGCGTTGAAGGAATTGCGGTCACTGATCCGCAATGCCCGTCGCGGAACGAGCGGGGGAAAAAGATGACACGTAGGTGAATCGCCGAAAACCCTAATGTACAAATGTCCGGACATTTGTACATTAGGGTTTTTGCCGTTTGTGGTGTAGTGTTGAAGTGCTCTGTCCTGTAATCCGAAAATGTCCGGACATTTTCGGATTACAGGTTTTGGCGTTTAAGGTATACTGATTAGTTCGCTTAATTACTGTTTATTTTTCTTTTTCGGAAAAACCTCTACTAAAGTATAGGTGGATCTTCTTAGATTCTATTTACTTTTGTGAACTAATCTACCTCACATGCCGAAATTATGAAAAGATTTGATCCGGCCTTTTTGCTTTTTTTATTCCTTAGCCTCTGGTCTTTTGGAGCCCACAGTCAGACGACGATTGATTTTAATGCGGTGGAAGACGCGGGTGGATTTGGCACCACTTTCGGAGATGTCGACCCCGCAGATGCCAACGAAATCGCGATGGCAGGCGGTTTTTTGTTTACCATTGATGGTCCTGGAGTGTCCAGCTCAAACGTGCAAATTATCGGTGTCCAAAACGACGGATATGATGGCACCAACGCTATGCGCATTCAGAGTTTTAACGAAGGCGACGTCACTAAATGGACGATCAAAAAGTCCAACAGTGAAGCCTTTCAATTTCGAGGCATCCATTTGCGTCAAAGAGAAGGGCATGGGAGTACTTCTGGTACCATCACGGGCTACAAAGACGGCGTGGCGACGGGTTCGGCTCCGGTCAATTTCACGATTACGAACAACCAATTACATGATTTTTCAGCCAATTCCGTTTTTTTTGACGTGGATGAGATCGTCATAGAAGCAGCCGATCTGTATGTGATCCTGGATCATTTTACACATGGATCACCGGTGTCGGTCGCTGACCAAGACCCAGCCGAAGTGCTGGGCATTTCCTTGGTGGGCAACCCAGTCAGCACGGCCACTAGCGTGACCTACGCCGTCACCTTTTCTAAACCTGCGCACCATGTAGACATCTCGGATTTCGAGCTGACGACTATCGGATCTGCGACAGCCGCCCTCGGCATGCTAACAGGCGGCAACGGTTCTACGAGCTACACCCTCACACTCAACAACATTGCCGGCGAAGGCGGCCTGCGGCTGGACCTGAAAGCCGGCACCGATATCCAAAACGCGGATGGCACGGGCGGCACGGCCGCATTTACGGGCGGTCAAGTGCATCGCGTAGGGTCGTGCTTTACCGAAACATTCGACCATGGAGTGACCAACGGCGCGACGAGCTTTTCGGGCAATGGGAAGACATTCTCCTTAATAGGAAATTGGACCATCATTACCGACATACCCAATAATGGATTGGGCGGATCTGCCTATAACCTGAAAAATAATGGAGCTGGACCCTATACCATCGTCTCTAATGATGGGAAGATTTCCGTACAGGGGCTTTACTTATATGTTTCCTCCTTTACGGAAGGGGATGATCCTACAAACGATGGTTCGATCACGATCAGGGGATTACGGGACGGCAACCAGGTATATACCTTTACTAAGTCTTCTGGATTCGCTACCGATCACGAAACCGTAGAAGATGGCACGTTTATCTCGGGTTATACCCGGATCAAGTTTTCCGACCATGGCACAGCGGGCGAATTAATCGACCAGCTGGAGATTTCCCTCGATGGCAGTTTTACCTACCTGAATTTGGACAACTTCAGCTGGTGCCTGGATTTTGTGCCACCCTCTGGCTATTCGGCCAGCATTGACCAATCCCCGATCAGGCCCTTCAACACGCATGCGGTCAGTTTTACATTTGCGAATGCGGAGGTGGGCGCCACCTACGAATACAGCATTAGCAGCACCGGCGGTGGCGGCACCGTGACGGGGTCTGGTACGGTATTGTCCCCAAGCCAACAGGTTACAGGTATCGACCTGAGCGGCCTGGGTAACGGAACCGTAACTCTCAGCACTAAGCTGATTGACCCATCGGGCAACCAGGGCTCTACTGTGACGGCAACGGTGCAAAAAACGAACACAGACGCCCCGTTCATTACCAGATGGCGGACGACTGTCGCTAACGAAACGATCACGATTCAGACGAATCCGAACGTGACAGGATACAACTATATGGTCAACTGGGGCGATGGCAACACGACGTCCGGCCATACGGGTAACGCTTCGCACACGTACGCAGTAGCCGGCACATTTACCGTAACGATCAGTGGAGTTTTTCCGGCACTGTATAGGGCGGGCGCGCAACTCATTTCTGTCGAACAATGGGGTGATATGGCCTGGACATCCATGGAACGTGCGTTTGCCGACGCGATCGATTTGAAAATCAATGCAAGCGATGCACCCGACCTCAGCGCGGTAGTCTCTACGGAACTCATGTTCGCCAATGCCACCAATTTCAATGCAGACCTCACGGGCTGGGACGTATCCTCCGTCCAAAACATGCAGGGTATGTTCCAAAACACGAGTGCCTTCAATGGCGACCTGAGCGGCTGGACGACCAGCAGTGTCACCAACATGGTTGACATGTTCCGTGAGACCGACGCATTCAACCAGAGCCTGAGCAGTTGGGATGTATCTTCCGTCAAAAACATGCAGGGCATGTTCCAAGACGCCACGGCTTTCAATGGCGACCTGAGCGGATGGACACCCACCAGCGTCACCAACATGGTTGACATGTTTCGT